>NZ_JBSHKH010000003.1:137118-176105 GCF_053643595.1 Streptomyces sp. NPDC055506
GCACGGACAGGGGCCAGGCTGTTGTCCTCCTGAGCCCGGGCGGCCAGGTCACGTACGCGCGAGGCGGGGTCGGGGATGGAGGCAGGGCCGTTCTGCGGCGAGTCGGCGTCGGCCTCGTCGGCGAGGGCCGGGACGTGTTCGGCGAGCAGGCGGTGGGTCCATTCGTGGCGGGGGGCGTGCCACAGGCGTTGGGTGGGGCCCGATTCGATGACGCGGCCCGTGCGCAGGACGAGGACCTCGTCGGCGAGTGCGCGGACCACGTCCAGGTCGTGGCTGAGCAGGACGACCCCGATGCCGCGGGCCGCGACCGCCGCCAGCCGGCCGACGATGCCGCGCTTGGTGAGCGCGTCCTGGCCGGTGGTGGGTTCGTCGGCGACGATGACGCGGGCGCCGAGGAGGAGGGCCTGGGCGAGCACGACGCGTTGCTGCTGGCCGCCGGAGAGCTGGTGGGGGTGGCGACGCAACAGGGTCTCGGCGTCGGGGAGTTGCGCGGCTGCCAGCGCTTCGCGTACCCGCTCCCGAGCCGCCGCGCGGCGCTGTGCGCGGGGCAGGTGACGTACCTGGGCGCGGGCGATGTCGTCGAGCAGGGCGCTGACCCGGCGGGCCGGGTTGAGGACCGCGGCGGGGTGCTGGGGCACGTACCCGACCGGGCCGTCACCGGGCCGGCGCACCTCCCCGGTGACCCGGGCGCCGGCCGGATACTCCCCCAGCAGCGCGAGGCCGGTGGTGGTCTTGCCGCTCCCGGAGGCACCGACCAGGGCGGTCACCCGGCCGGGGAGCACCCGCAGGTCCACCCCGTCGACGATGGCCCGGCCGGCGATCTCCACGCGCAGCTCACGGATCTCGGCGACCGGATCGGTCTCTTGGCTCACGGGCGTCGCCCTTTCTTGTCCAGTGCGGCGTCGAAGAGCAGGTTGGTGCCTGTCGTCAGGGCAACGATCAGCAGGGCGGGCACGACCACGGCCCAGGGCTGGATGAACAGACCCGTGCGGTTGCGGTCGACCATCACCGCCCAGTCGGCGGCGTCCGGGGCGACCCCCACGCCGAGGAACGCGGCCGTGGACACCAGATACAGCACGCCGGTCAGCCGGATCCCCGCGTCGGCGGCCAGGGTGCGCAGGGCGCAGCGGCCGACGTAGCCGACGGCGACGCGCCACCACGACTCGCCCTGCATACGCAGCGCCTCCACGGCGGGCCGGGCCGCCGCCTCGGCCCCGGCGGCCCGTACGATCCGGGCGGCGTCGGGCACGTTCACCAGCCCGACGAGCAGCGCGAGGCCGGCCGCGCCCGGCGAGAACACGGACGCCACCAGCAGGATCAGCAGCAGCGACGGCACGGCGAGCAGCACGTCCAGCGGCCGCATCAGCAGCTCCTCCAGCCACCGTGCGCGGGTGACAGCGGCGGCCAGTCCGACCGGCAGGGCGACGACGTAGGCGAGGGCCGTCGCGGCGAGCGCGGTCAGCACGACCGTACGGCCGCCGTGCAGCACCTGCTGCCAGACGTCCCGGCCGACGAAGTCGGTGCCGAGCCAGTGGCCGCCGCCGAGGGTGAAGGAGACGCCGCGCGGGCCCGGGTCACCGGCGAACACGGGCCCCAGGAGGGCGAGGAGCAGGGGGACCGCGACGACGGCGAGGCCGAGCAGCAGCCGGCGCGGGACCCTCACGCCGCCACCCCCGCCCGCGGCGTCAGCCGGTACGCCACCACGTCCGCGCCCAGGTTCAGTACGACGGTCAGCACGCCGAACACCACCGCCAGCCCCTGCACCACCGGCACGTCCCGCTCGGCGACCGCGTTGAGGAGGACCGTGCCCAGGCCGGGGATCACGAAGAGCGCCTCCACGACGATGACCCCGCACAGCAGCCAGTCGACGGTGCGGGCGAGTTGCTGCGCGGCCGGGGCGAGCGCGTTGGGCAGGGCGTGGGCGTAGCGGACGCGCGCGCCCGGGACGCCGTAGCGGCGGGCGTGGGCGGCGTAGGGCGAGGCGAGGGCGTCGACCATGCCGGCCCGGACCAGGCGGGACAGGGAGCAGACCGGGCGGGCCAGCAGGACCAGCACCGGCAGGACGAGCACGGCCGGGTGGCCGAGCAGGTCTGTGCCGTAGCCCACCGCCGTCGGCGGCAGCCAGGCCAGTTTCAGCGCGACGACCGTCACCAGCAGCACCCCGAGGGCGAATTCGGGTACGGCGTACACGGCGAGCGTCACGGAGCTGATCAGCCGGTCGATCAGCCGCCCCTCGTGGCGGGCGGCGAGCACGCCGAGCCCGAAGCCGAGCGGGACGAGCAGGGCGACGGTGAGCGCGGCCAGCAGCAGGCTCGGGCCGAAGCCGGCGGCGATGTAGTCGGCGACCGGGCGGCCGGAGGTCAGGGAGGTTCCGAAGTCGCCGTGCGGCAGGCCCGCGGCCCAGCTCAGCAGCCGTTCGTGGTCGGGCCGGTCCAGGTCCATCGCCTCGCGGATCGCCGCGACGCGCGCCGGGTCCGGCTGGTCGCCGGCGAGGGCCACGGCGGCGTCGCCCGGGAGGGCCTCGGTGAGAGCGAAGACCAGCAGCACGACGGCCACGGTCTGTACCAAGCCGAGGGTGAGGCGCCGGACGACGAAGGATGTGCCGCGGTCTGCCGTCTGTCGGCTGCCGCGCCGTCGTGGTTGATCGCGCCCCGCGGCGGAGCCGCATGTCGTTACAGCCCCGCGCCCCTTCAGGTCCCTCACGTCAGCCATACTTTGTCGAAGCGGGCCCAGTCGAGGGTGTTGGCGGGCGCCCGCGTCTCCACTCCCCTCACCGCGCGGGCCGTTCCCAGGATCCAGTCGGCGAAGCCCCAGACGAGGAAGCCGCCCTCGGTGTACAGGCGGCGCTGCATCCGCTCGTAGACGGCGGCCCGCTCGGTCTTGTCGCGGGTGGACTGCGCCTGCTGGTAGAGGGCGTCGAAGTCCTTGTGCCGCCAGTGGGTGGCGTTGGTCGTGGAGTCGGTGAGCAGCCGCTGGGAGATGTGGGCCTCGATGGGCATGGCGCCGGAGCGGTAGCAGCACAGGGTGCCGCCGTCGAGGATGTCGCTCCAGTAGGAGTCCTTGCTGCCCGTCTTCACGTCGATCGTGACGCCGGCCTTGGCGGCCTGGTCGCGGAAGATGCCGGCCGCCTCGGTGAAGCCGGCGGCGACGGCGGAGGTGTCCAGGGTGACCTTCAGCTTCTCGGCGCCGGCCTTCTTCAGCAGGGCGCGGGCGCGGTCGAGGTCCTGCTCGCGCTGGGGCAGACCGTCGGCGTAGTACTCGTAGCCCTTGCCGAACAGGTCGTTGCCCGCCTCGCCCGCGCCGGACAGGGCACCGTCGACGAGTTCCTTCCGGTCGGCGATGAGGAAGAACGCCTCGCGCACCCGCCGGTCGTCGAAGGGCGGCCGGTCGGTCTTCATGCAGAACGCCTGCATGGCGCTGTTGCGCAGCCGGACGATCTCGATCTGTCCCCGGCCCTCGTGGGCGCGGGCGGTGGTGGGGTTGAGTTCGTGGGCGTACTCCACCTGGCCCGCGAGGAGGGCGTTGACGCGCGCGGACTCCTCGTTGGCGACCACGAATTCGAGCTCGTCGAGGTAGGGGGCGCCGTCCCAGTAGGCCTCGTGGCGGCGGAAGACGGCGGAGCGGCCGGGCGCGAAGGAGACGAAGCGGAAGGGGCCGGAGCCGATCGGTCGCTTGTCGAAGTCGGTCGCGTGCTCGGGGACGATGTAGGCGCCGAACGCGGCCAGGACGTTGGGGAATTCGGCCGTGGGGCGCTTGAGGACGAACTCGACCGACCGCTCGCCGGTGGCGCGGCTGGCGTCGAAGTCGATGGGTTCCAAGGATGCCTTGGCGCGGTACGCCTGCTTCGGGTCGGCGATACGGCGGTAGCTGTGGAGGACGTCCTTCGCGGTGACCGGCCTGCCGTCGTGGAAGACGGCCTCGCGCAGGGTGACCCGCCAGCGGTCGAGGGTCTTGTTCGGCTCCCATCCGGCGGCGAGGCGGGGACTGGCGGAGAGGTCGGCGTCGTAGTCGGCGAGCTTGTCGTAGAGGGCCTTGGCGCGGGCGACGTCGGCGAACAGGTTCGCCAGGTGCGGGTCGAGGGTCTCGCTCGCGCCGCCGCCGGCGAAGGCGGCGCGCAGCCGTCCGCCGCGCTTCGGCGTTCCGCCGCTGCCACTGTCCGTCTTGTCGTCCGTGCCGCCGCCGCAGCCGGTGAGGGCGAGGGCCGCGGCGCCGGTGGTGGCGGCGAGGAAGCCGCGCCGGCGCAGGCCGGGAAGGTGTTCGTCGTGCATGGCTGGTCCTTCGTGTCGTTCGGGTCAGGGGGTGTGGAGGCGCGCGACGACGTGCAGCCGGTCCCCGTCGGTAGTGGTGCCGGGCGGCTCGCCCTGCCGCCAACGGGGTTCGGTGCGCGGGCCGGGCCCGTCGTGCAGTTCGAGCACCTCGAAGCCGTGCGCGGTGAGGAAGCGCCGTAGCTCCCGCGGGAACAGCAGTCGCCAGGCGGAGTGCTGTGCGACGGGCGGGGCGCCGTCGTCCGTGGTCCAGACGCGGGTACGGCGCAGGAGCTGGGCGGTGCGGTCGACGGTCAGCGTGGTGTCCGACCGGTAGGCCGTGCCCTGCCAGGCGAACTCGTCGACGATGGGCCGGTCGAGCAGGTCGGTGCGGCCGAGGAAGTAGGCGCCGTTGCGCATCTCGGCGACCAGCAGGCCGCCCGGGGTGAGGGCGTGGCGGCAGGAGGCGAGGAAGCCGTCGAGCTGGTCGTCGGTGTGGCAGTACAGCAGGGAGCTGTCCAGGCAGACGACCGCGTCGAAGGTGTCGCCGCCCAGGTCGAAGCCGTGCAGGTCGGCCCGGACGTACGCGGGGCCGGGATGGCGGGTGCGGGCGTGGGCGAGCATCGCCTCGGAGAGGTCGGCGCCGGTCACGGTCCGGCCGGACCGGTGCAGGGCGGCGGCGTCGCGGCCGGTGCCGCAGCCCAGGTCCAGGACGCGCGGCCCGGCCCCGTGGCGGCGCAGACAGTCCTCCGTCCACCGGGCGGCGAGCCGTTCCGGGTCGGGGAAGCGGGCCTCGTACAGTTCCGGGTGGTCGGTGAGGAGGTTGCCGGGCACGCCGCCACGGATGCGGAAGTCGCTCATGCGGTGCTCCGCTCGCGCACCGGCTCCGCGGGGGCCGGTATCGCCCCGCGGCGGTACAGCCACGCCACCGCGCCCGCCGAGACCAGCCCGAACAGCGCACAGCAGACCCACGGCAGCCAGGGCTGTCCGTCGCTCTGGCCCGTGTCCATGGCCCAGCCGACGGCCGTGTTGCCGAGGGCGGCGGCGACACCCGAGACGACGTAGAAGATCCCGAAGTACGTTCCGGTCAGCTCGGGCCGGCCGAAGCGCGGGATCAGCTCCATCACGAACGGCTGCGCGATCATGATGCCGAGGTAGAGCAGCAGCGCACCCGCCAGGACGGGCACGGCTCCCGCCATGAGGGCCGGCGGCAGGAAGGCGAGGCCCATCACCGCCAGCCCGACGCCTATCCAACGCGCCCTGTCACCACGGGTCTTGAGACGCTTGGTGATCCTCAGCTGAAGCGCCAGGTTGGCGATCGTACCGACGAGGAAGACGATGCCCGCCGCCCCGTCCCAGCCGGTCGCCTCCCTGGCCCCGGCGGGCAGCAGCAGATACAGCTGGTTCTCCAGGGTGAACATGCCGACCATGGCGAGCGCGAAGGCCACGAAGGGCCGGTTGCCGAGCACTTCGCGCCAGTCCCCGAGGACGCCGCCGCCGCTCGGCTCGACCTTCCGCGCGGGCAGGACGAGGGCCTGCGCCACGGTGAGGACGGCGAAGATCCCGGCCGCGGTGAGCGCGGACGTGCGGAAGTCGACGAGGAGCAGGGCGCTGCCCAGCAGCGGGCCGATGAGCGCTCCGGCCGTGGCGAACACGTTGAACAGCGCGAACGCCTCCGCCTTGCGCTCCCCCGCCTCCTGCGCGAGATAGGCCCGCACGGCCGGGTTGAACAGCGCCCCCGCGAGCCCGCTCAGCACGGACGCGGCGAGCAGCACCGCCAGCCCGTCGCCGAGGGCGAACAGCGCGAACCCGAGGGTGCGTAGGGCACAGCCCGCGATGATGACGCCGCGTGCGCCGAGCCGGTCGGAGGCGGAGCCGCCGATGATGAACAGGCCCTGCTGGCTGAGGTTGCGGACCCCGAGGACGATGCCGACGACCGCCGCCGACAGGCCGAGGTTCTCGGTGAGGTGGGTGGCGAGGTAGGGGATGAGCAGGTAGAAGCCGGTGTTGACGCCGAGCTGGTTGACCAGCAGGAGCCGTACGGCGAGCGGGAAGCGACGTATCTCATGCCACGTGCGCACGGACCGCCACCTCCTGGACGCCCAGACCGGGAAGGCCACTGGTGCGGACGACGCCGTCGGCGCCGCCGATGCCGGTCCACGGGTCGTGGGCGAGCAGCAGATGCCCGTCGAGGTCGGTCCAGCGGGCCCGGTCGGCCAGGTGGACGGCGGGGGCGAGTCCGAGGGTGCTGGCGGTCAGGCAGCCGAGCATCAGGCCGGTGCCGCTGCCCTCGATCAGCTCGGCGACGCGCAGGGCCGCGTGTACGCCGCCGCACTTGGCGAGCTTGACGTTGACGCCCTGGACGCGTCCTGCGAGGCGGCGGACGTCCTCCGGGGTCACGGCGTCCTCGTCGGCGATGACGGGCAGCGGTGCGCGCTCCGCGAGGGCGGCCAGGGCGTCCGGGTCGCCTGGCGGGACGGGCTGTTCGACGGCTTCCACGCCGAGGTCGGCGAAGCGCGGCAGCAGGGCGTCCGCCAGCGCCACGGACCAGGCGCCGTTGGGGTCGAGGAGCAGCCGGGCCCGGGGAGCGGCGTCGCGGATGACGCGCACGCGCTCGATGTCGTCCTCGGGGTCGGGGGCGCCCGCCTTGACCTTGATGACCTCGAAGCCGCTCGCGGCGAGCCGCCGGGCCTCGGCCGCCGCCCGGGCCAGGGGCGTGATGCCGATGGTGCGGGCGGTCGCGGCGACGGGCGGGGCGGTGGCCCCGAGGAGACGGTGCACGGGGACGCCCGCGCGCTTGCCGGCCAGGTCGAGCAGCGCCGACTCGACGGCGGCGGTGACCGCGGGCGGGACGTCAGTCGCGGGCCACTCCCCCGCCCGCAGGGCCTCCAGCGCGCTCTCCGGGTCGGCGAAACGGCTCAGGTCGACGGCGGAGAGGAGCCGTTCGAGCGTCTCGGTGCCGAGCCCGTAGTACACGCTGGTGACGGCCTCTCCGTGGCCGCGCAGTCCGTCGTGCTCGACGGTCAGCCATACGGCGTCGCGTGCGGTCATGGTGGAACGGGAGATGCGCAGCGGCTCGGCGAGTTCGAGGCGTACGGTGCGCAGGCTGGACTTCACGGGCTCTCTTTCTTCGGCGGGGCGGGGGCGGCGAGCGGGTCGCTGACGCGGGTGCAGCGGACCCAGCCGGCGGCCTCCGCCGCGTACGGGTGCGGTATCTCGACGGGCCGGGTGGCCGCGGCGCACGGGTCGAGGCCGTGGGCGGCGGTGAAGTCGTCGTCGTAGACCGTGCCGAGGTAGCGGTGCGGG
Source organism: Streptomyces sp. NPDC055506 (assembly GCF_053643595.1). Taxonomy (NCBI): domain Bacteria; kingdom Bacillati; phylum Actinomycetota; class Actinomycetes; order Kitasatosporales; family Streptomycetaceae; genus Streptomyces; species Streptomyces sp. NPDC055506. The sequence continues at coordinate 144,669 of NZ_JBSHKH010000003.1, forward strand.
CCGTCGGGGAAGACGGTGGCGACGACCGCCCCTGGGTGGACGCGGGCGGCCCAGGCGGCGACCCGGGCGGCGGCTCCGGTGGACCAGCCGCCGCTGACGAAGGCGCCCCGCGCGAGCCGGCGGCAGCTGTCGACGGCCTCGGCCGGGCCGACCCAGTGGACCTCGTCGAAGGCCTCGTAGGCGACGTTGCGCGGGTGGATGCTGCTGCCCAGGCCGCGCATCAGCCGGGGCCGGGCGGGCTGGCCGAAGATGGTGGAGCCGGTGGCGTCGACGCCGATGAGCCGCAGGGCGGGCCAGTGCCGGCGCAGCGGGCCGATGATGCCGGCGCTGTGGCCGCCGGTGCCGACGCTGCACACCAGGATGTCCAGATGGTCGAGTTCGACGGCGATTTCGGCCGCCAGGGAGGCGTAACCGGCGGTGTTGTCGGGGTTGTTGTACTGGTCGGGCCAGTAGGCGCCGGGCAGTTCGGCCAGCAGTTCCCGCAGCCGGGCGAGGCGCGCGGCCTGCCAGCCACCCCGCTCCGCAGGGCGGTCGGCGATCTCCAGCCGCACCCCGTGGGAGCGCAGCAACTGGCGCATGGACGGCTCCAGTTCCCGGTCGCCGACCAGCACGACGGGATGCCCGAGGGCCTGTCCGGCGAAGGCGAGCCCGATGCCGAGGGTGCCGGAGGTGGACTCCACCACCGGGGCGCCGGGCAGCAGTTCGCCGCGCTCGCGGGCGCCCAGCAGCATCGAAACGGCGGCCCGGGCCTTCATCCCGCCCGCGGCGAGCCCTTCGAGCTTGGCCCAGAAGCCGGGGTGCGGGCCCGGCAGGTCGGCGGTGATACGGGCCAGCGGGGTACGGCCGACCAGGGAGAGCAGCTCCCGTCGCGCGGCCGGTCGCAGCGCGGTCGCGGTCATCGCCCGCCTCCCGGACAGGAGCCGTCGTAGCGGTGCAGGACACCGGGGCCGCCGTCGAGCCAGAAGAACGGGTACGGCTCCGCGCACACGGCGCTGACGCCCTGCCCGAGGAAGCGCGGCAGCACAGCGCTCCCGGTCTGGGCGAACATCACCAGTTGCTTGCCGTGCGCCAGCGCGTGCCGCCGCAGCGGTTCGAAGGTGCCGTTGCCCAGGGTCATGCCGGAGACGAGCAGCGCGTCACACCGGCCCGCCGCGGCGAGCGCGTCGGTGACGACCGGCTCGTCCCACTCGGTCGCGCCGCCCTTGAGGTCACACGGGATGTACCGCAGGCCGTGCGAACGCAGCGCCTCCAGAAGGGAGTTGACCACTCCCACCACGAGCACGGTGGCTCCGGGCGGCAGGTCGAGCAGGCCGACGACCACCTGAGCCCGGGCCCGGGACTTCTCCAGGGACGACCCTGCGGGCAGCGGGACGGGGTCGGCCCCGTTCGCCGGGGTGTGCGGCAGGACGTGCGTCAGATAGGCGTCGAGGGCCGCCACCCGCACCGCCGGCAGCGGATGCTCCAGCAGCCGGGCCACGTCCGCGCCCACACACTCCTCGACCGCGCTGTCGGGCAGCGCCCCGGGTTCGACCGCGCAGGAGCCGACCGCCTCGGCGAGGCGCAGGCTGAGCACCTCGTTGCGGTAGCCGGTGCCCCGTCCGGCGTGCCGGACGGCCTGCCGGGTGGTGAAGGCGACCGCGACGCGCAGCGTGCCCGGGTCGGGTCCGAGGGCCCCGGCGCGCACCTGGTCCACGAGGCCGTCGTACGAGTGGCGGGTGCCGGTGAGCGCGGTCATCGGATCACCAGTCCGGCCCGCAGCCCGTCCAGCAGGGTCTCGACGCGTGCGCGGGCGCCGGGTCCTTCGGCGTCGCCGGCCATGACGTGCCCCAGGTACTCGTTGTTGCTGCCCGCCGCCTGCACCGCCCGCCCGGGTTCGGCCAGTTGTGCCTCCAGCACACCCGGCAGGTCGAGCACGCCCTCGCCGTCCAGGGCTTCGAGGGTGCCCGTGGTGTCCGGCACCAGGAAGCCGACGGCCGCGCTGCGCAGCCCGGTGTCCGTGTGCCGCAAGTCGGGTGCGCGGCCCAGGGCGACGTCCACGAAGGCGGCGGCCAGGTCGATCCCGGTGACGTGCCGTACGAGTTCGGTGATGCGGTTCCCGGCGGGCCGGGGGTTGACCTCGACCACGCGCGGCCCGGCGGAGGTCAGTTTGATCTCCGTGTGGGCCACGACCCCGTCGGTCAGTCCGAGGGCCTTGAGGGCGGCCAGCGCGGTCTGTTCGGCGGCCTCGGCGTCGGCGAGGGACAGCGCGGCCGGGAACATGTGCCCGGTCTCGACGAAGGCGGGCGCCCCGCCGACGCTCTTGTCGGTCACACCCACCACCTGGACCGCGCCCGCGTACGACACCGTCTCGACGCTCACCTCGGGGCCGTCCAGCAGCTCTTCGAGCAGCACCTCGGGCGTCCGCCGCTGGCCGCGGGCGTTGACCGGGAAGCCGGCCAGGGCCCGGCAGGCGGCGGCGAGTTCGGCCTCGTCGTCCACGCGGCGCACGTACATGCCCGCGCACAGGTCGACGGGTTTGACGACCAGCGGGTAGCCGATGTCCCGCGCGGCCCGCGCGATGTCGGCCCATTCCTCCCGGACGGCGAAGCGCGGGCCCGGCACCCCCGCGTCGGCGAGGACGCGGCGGGTGGCGTCCTTCCGGCAGGCGTTCCGCACCGCCTCGGGCCCGGGGCCGGGCAGACCGAGGCGCTCGGCGATCCGTGCCACGGCCGGCAGGTAGTAGTCGCAGGACGTGACGACCCCGTCGAAGCCGAGCACCCCGTGCAGCCGCTCGACCTCGGGCAGCAGCGCCTCGACGTCGTTGGTGTCGGCGGTGATGACGTTGCGGGCGCCGAGCAGCGGATGGGCCGTTCCCTCCGGGGCCGAGCGCAGGTAGTGGTGCAGGTCACGGGTGAGGAACGTGAACGCGTGCCCGTTCTCCCGGATCGCCCGCGGCAGCAGTCGGCTCATGGACCCGACCCAGCTCTCGACCACCAACAGATGAGCCACAACTCCCCCTTTCAAAAGGTTGCCACCCGTAGACGCTATCGATAATCATTTTCATTGTCATCTTCTTGAGTGAAGTTCCCCGGAGACTCTCTTGACTCGTTCTCTGCGCCGCACCGCGCTCCTGTGCGCTCTCACGGCCACCACAGCCGTGCTCCCCGCGGGCCCGGTCCGGGCGGCCGCGCCGCCCACGCGCCTCCGCTTCTCGGCCTGCCCGGACTCAGTCCCCCGCCCGGCGGCACCGGACCGGGTCGAGTGCGGGCGGCTCACGGTGCCGCTGGACTGGCACCGTCCCTCCGGGGCGCGCATCGAGGTGGCGGTCTCACGGGTCCGCGCCTCGGGCACCCCCGCCGAACGACGCGGCATCCTGCTGGTCAACCCCGGCGGCCCGGGCGGCTCCGGGCTCCCCTACGCGGTCACGAAGCGGGCCAAGCTCCCCGAGAGCGTGCGGCGCGCCTACGACGTGGTCGGCTTCGACCCGCGCGGCGTCGGACGGAGCACCCCGGTCTCCTGCGGCCCGATGGGCGGCCTCTTCGACAGCCCGGGCCCCGACCCGGTGCCGGCCGGGCCCCGGGCGGAGCGGGCGTACCTGTCGTCGCTGCGCTCCCTTGCCGACGACTGCGCGACGCACGCGGGCCGGCTGCTGCCCCATCTGTCCACCGAGCAGACGGCGTACGACATGGACGCGATACGCCGGGCCCTCGGCGAACCGCGGACGAGCTTCCTCGGCGTCTCCTACGGGAGTTGGCTCGGCGCCGCCTACACCGCCCGCTTCCCGCACCGCGTCGGCCGGATGGTGCTGGACAGCGTGGTGGGGCCGTGGGACTGGTACGACTTCGACGTGATCCAGAGCCGGGCCCTGCTGCGTCAGCGCGGAACGTTCTTCTCCTGGACGGCCGCCCATGGGGAGCGTTTCGGCCTGGGAGGGACCCCGGGAGCGGTGCGGGAGGCGTATCTGCGGGTGCGCCGGGGACTCACCGCGCGGCCGGTGGCGGGTTTCGGCCCGGCGGAGTTCGACCGGGCCGTGTACCGCGCGCTGGGCCGCACCGAACGCTGGGAGGGCCTCGCCGACGGACTGCGCGGCTACCTGGCCGACGGCGACCCGGACGGGCTGCGCCCGGCCGGCGCCTTCGACAGCCCGGAGTCACAGAACTACGAATCGGCCAACCGCGTCGTCAAGTGCGCCGACGGGCCGGGCCCCAGCCCCCGCGACATCGTCACGGACCTCCGCCGCACCCGCCGGCTCGACCCGCAGCCGGTCCTGACGGGCATGGAGGCGAGCGCCTGCGCCTACTGGCACCACCGGCCGGGCCACCGCACCCCGCTCGGCAGTCCGGACGCGCCGCCGGTCCTCCTCGTCGCCTCCGCGCACGACCCCGTCACGCCCGTCGAGGGTGCCCGCGGGCTGCGGCGCCTGCTGCCGGGCGCCCGCCTGGTCACCCTCGAGAACGACTACTCCCACGGCGTGTTCGCGAGCCGTGGCGACGCGTGTGTGGACGACACCGTGGCCGCCTACCTGGTGCGCGGAACCGTGCCGTCGGCGGACGTGCGCTGCACGGGCCCGGGCCTGCCGGTGGTCCGGTAGCGAGCGCCGGCCTCAGGCCTCCTTCCACACCAGCACGGTCAGTACCGCGTTGGCGACGGTGACCGGCACGGCGGCCTGGCTCAGCAGCCGCACCCGCATGCTGCGCCCCGAGGCGAGCCGCTTCGTCAGGGGCAGGACCACGAAGCTGCCGCCGCCGGTCCCGGCGATCTCGTGGATCGGGTGGTCCGCCCGGTGCTCGTCGCCCTCGTACTCCGACATGCGCGCCTGCACGACCGCACCCGCCGGAAGACCGTCGATCTGGAGGCTGAGGGTCCCGCTGAAGCGGGCCGGGCCTCGGGCGAACACGCTCCCGCCGGTGGCGTGGTGGCCGGTCTCGTCGGTCCACTCCGTGGTGAACTCGACCGAGTCCCAGGCGCCGGGCGCGAGCTCGTACTCCCCGACGACACCTAAGTTGACGTACTGGGGCATGGGGTCCTCTCCTTCCCACCGGCCCGCCGGGAGGGCCAGGGCGTCGGCGACATCACGGCGGAAGTCGGCCATGTCGAATCCGCGCGGGTCGACCTTCCAGTCGCTCCATTCCAGGTGACCGATCGCGCTCTTGTGGCCCCAGCCGTGCGCGCGGCAGACCGCGGCGGTGGCCTTGACCATGGCGAGGTACTGCTCGCGCGGCCACGGGTCCCTGCCGTCGCCCTTGTTCTCGCACTCCCAGCCGTAGAAGCGGGCGTTGCCGTCGACCGCGCCGGCCGAACCGTCGTGCTCGTGCGTAGGCGGCGGGTACGTGCCGTACGACTCTCCTATGACGGCGTTCAGCACGTCACCGTCGCCGCCGCCGGCGTGGTTGGCCCGGCCGTTGCCGGTCAGGTGGACGACACCGTCCTTGGTGATGCACCCGGTGGCGAGCGGACCGGGCAGGGCGCTGTGGCCGTCGTAGATCAACCCGACGACGTCCGTGCCCGGTCCGGTGACGGTGTGGTGGATCATCACGCCATGTACAGGGCCCCAGGGGCCTATGTGATTACGGTTGTTGGTGCGCCAGCCACTGACCTCGTGGACGGCGCAGCCCTCGGCCTTCAGCGCGGCGACGAGCCGGGTGGCGGTGAGTGGTGTGGCCATGCTTCGGTCCTCCGTTTCGGCGCGCTCACGCCGGTCCGAAGACTGCGGGCCCGGCGGCGGAGCGTGCCTGCGGAACGCCTCGCCCGAACCTGCCCTGGAAACTCGCCAGGCCCTCACTCACCATTGTTCCGCCGCTTGCCTCCCCGCTCACCTCGCCGTGCCCCCGCACACAAATTCGGCGGGATTACGCCCCTGCCGCCCCTGCCGCAGCCGGCGGGGCGGGGCTCTGTCAGTGGCCCGGCGTAGGGTCCGCTCCCATGAACCTCCCCGCCGACCCGGTCTCCACGCTGAGCCACGCCGGCGCGCTCACCGAACCGGAGTCGGACCCGCCCCTCCCCCGACGGCCGGTCTTCCCGGACTACGCCGAAAGTACCGTCCCGGAACCCACACATCGCGTCACCGAGGGAGGGACGCGGGGACTCGCCTTCGTCCGCACCGGCCGCCCCCGTCCCGAACCGCTGCCGGACCAGCCGGACGTGGCGTTCGCCGCGGGGCTGACGCCGGGCGAGATGCTGCGCCGGCTCGGCGCCGTGCCCGCCACCGTCCGGCCGCGCGACCGCCGGCAGGCCCAGCGGGCGGTGGAGTCGGCCTGGGCCGCGCACCGGCCCCTGGTCCGTGCGGGCACCGTCGACGAATGGGCCTACGCCACGATCGAGGGCGGCGCCGCGCAGTTCGGCCCGGATCCACCGCCGCCTACACCGCCTTCCTGGCCGTCCTGGAAGGGGAGTTCGGGATCGCCTACGACCCGGACGCGGAAGGGCCGACGGAGCTGACCAGCGCTCTTGTGCTGCCCCTTCTCGACGACCTGCCGGAGCGGGAACCCGAGGCGTGCGTACGGGACTTCGACCTGGCCGGGCTCGTGGAGCGCACCCCGACCCGGCGACTGCGCACCGCCGTCGCGGCCCAGCTGGCCCGGCTGGCGGCCGAGACGCACCTCGACACCCACCCGGAGGTGAGGGAGGCCCTCGACCGGATCCGGCACGGCCTGCCGGTCGACTGCGACCAGGACGATCCCCTGGCCCTGCGGATACGGACCCTGGCCGCGGAGGTGCACGCGACCAGGGCGACGCTGTCCGGCGGCGACGGCGGACCACCCGTGTCCGAAAACGACCTCACCGCGTGGGTCGCGCGAAACGACGCGGCCGACGCGCTACGAACCTTCCTCCGGCTCCCGCTGCCCGTCGCCGCCGAGGCGGTCCTCCAGCAGCGGATCTCGCCCCACTGGCGGGACGAACTCGCGGCCGACCTGCGCGACACCTGAGCCGGCCGAAGTCTGCCTTCGGCTGCCGGCGACAGGGGCGCCTCTCGGCCCCCGCCCTGTTTCTCCGCGGTCAGACCATCTCGGGCTGGGGTTCCGGCTTCGGCACCGGTGCGGCCTCGGGTTCCCACACCCGCGTGGTCCGCATGTAGCCGTAGATCACGGAGCCCATCGCCGCTATGAGGAGGGGTCCGAACACCTGCGGGTGCGCGGCCATCTCCACCGGCAGATAGCGGTAGGACACCAGGAGCGCGGCGAACACCGTCGTGCCGTAGGTGACCAGCTGGATTCCGGAGCGGTCCCAGCCGCGTGCCTGTGCGCGCAGGGCCGCCTCGATGGTGAGCGTGAACACCACGCCGGCGACGAGGTCCACGCCGTAGTGGTAGCCGAAGCCCAGCGTCGCGGCGAGGGTGGCGATCAGCCAGAACGTGCCCCCGTAGCGCAACAGGCGCGGGCCCCGGCGGGAGTGGAGGAAGATCGCGACGGCCCAGGCCGTGTGCAGACTGGGCATGCAGTTGCGCGGGGTGATCCCGTCGAACGGCATCGACTGCGGGGCGCCGATCGGCGGCGGCAGGTCGGGCCACAGGTTGGCCAGTGCCCAGTGGCCGCCGTCGGCACCGTAGGCGTAGACCGGCCCGACCACCGGGAAGATCATGTAGATGCCCGGCCCGAGAAGGCCGATCACCAGGAACGTGCGCACCAGATGATGCTTCGGGAAGCTGCGCTCGGCCGCCACGTTGCGCAGCTGGTACAGCGCGACGACGACCGCGCCCACCGCGAGCTGCGCGTAGACGACGTCGAGCAGCCCGGTACCGACCGGGCCGGTCGCCATGACGAGACGGCCCACCAGCCACGACGGGTTGCCGAGCGCGTGGTCGGCGGACGCCAGGTACTGGTCGAGGACCGTCGGCTGGGTCTTCGACGTGATGAGCAGCCAGGTGTCTCCGGTCTTACGGCCGGCCACCAGCAGCAGTCCGAGCCCGACGCCCTTCAGCAGCAGCACGCGCTCCAGGCCGGTGCGGCGCGTAACGGCCATGACCGCGATGCCCAGAATCACCCACAACGCACCGTTACCGAACGGGTGTCCGTCGGCCAGGAAGGGCGCGCCGATCGCCCACCGCACCAGCTGGAAGACGGCGTCGATGCCGACCGCGATGCCGACCGCGATGAACCGTTGCCGCCGGTTGAGCACGACCAGTGCCATGGCCAGGCAGGCATACAGCAGCCAGCCCGATTTGGGAGGGAGTATCACCTCTTGCACCTGGCAGGTGATCGGCCCCGGCACGCCGTAGCGACGCGCGGCGATCTCCAGCACGATGAGGAATCCGAGGGTGATCACCCCCGCCATGGCCCATAGCAGCACACGCGGTTGACGCCATGCGGCGAACGTCGTTCTGCTGCCTATTCGCGCAAACCAGCGCGATGCCATGGATATCAATTTTTTAGTCAGTTTTCCGGTGAAGAAGGGCGATGGGGGCTGATCACAAGCTCGAACATGCTAGCGGAGCGATGCGGATGAGTCTCGCGATTACGGGTGATTCGAGCCGACTCGGGGTCGCTCGTACCCGCAAGGGGGGACGAAACTCTCCCTGCCTTGCGTGGTGCCGGTGGTGCCAGACTCCCGACTTGACCAGCCCCGCTGCCAAGGTGATGCGAAGGCGTACGTATGTCTGCTGAACTCCCCGGGCCCGCCGCCCCATCCCCCACCGGATCCAGTGACCCCGCCTCCGCGCCGAGTCGGCGCACGTTCATCGCCACCGGCACCGCGGTCGGCGGCGTCGTCGTCGCGGGCGGCGTGATCGGAGGGACCCTGATCGGCGACGCGGGCGAGGCGAACGCCGTCGACAGGCCGCCCTCCAGCCGTGTCTCCCTGACGGTCAACGGCACCCGGCGCACCGTGACCGTGGACAACCGGACCTCGCTGCTGGATCTGCTGCGCGAGCACTTCGGCCTGACCGGCTCGAAGAAGGGCTGCAATGCCGGGGCCTGCGGGGCGTGCACCGTGCTGGTCGACGGGCGCCGGGTCAACTCCTGTCTGACGCTGGCGGTACGGCTGGAGGGCGCCGAGGTCACGACCATCGAGGGCCTGGCCGACGGCGACCGGCTCCACCCGCTCCAGCAGGCGTTCATCGACGAGGACGCCTTCCAGTGCGGGTACTGCACGCCCGGACAGATCCTCTCCGGGGTGGGATGCGTCGAGGAGGGGCACACCGGCTCGCCGGAGGAGATCCGGGAGTGGATGAGCGGCAACATCTGCCGCTGCGGCTGCTACGTCAAGATCGTGCGCGCGGTCGAGCAGACCGCGCGCCGGAAGTGAGGCCCTCCGATGCACCCCTTCGCCTTCACCAGGGCGTCCGACACGCGTGAGGCCCTCGACGCGGGCCGCCGCGGCGGCCGTTACATCGCCGGGGGCACCACCCTAGTCGACCTGATGCGGGAGACCGTCGAACGCCCCGGGACCCTCGTCGACATCTCACCCCTGCCGCTGCGCGAGGTCGCTGTCACCGAGCGCGGCGGGCTGCGCATCGGTGCCCTTGTCTCCATGTCCGAGGCCGCCGCCCACCCCAAGGTGCGCACCCTGTTCCCCGTGATCTCCGAGGCACTGGAGCTGAGCGCTTCGGCCCAGCTGCGGAACATGGCGACCATCGGCGGCAACATCATGCAGCGCACCCGGTGCACGTACTTCCGCGACGTCACCGCCGACTGCAACAAGCGCGACCCCGGCTCCGGTTGCGCCGCCCTGCGCGGCCACAACCGTACGCACGCGATCCTCGGCACCTCCGACCACTGCGTGGCCACCCACCCCTCCGATGTGGCCGTGGCGTTCGCGGCGCTGGAGGCGCGGGTGCGTCTGCTGGGTCCTGAGGGCGAACGCCAGGTTCCCTTCACCGACTTCCTGCTGCGGCCGGGCGACACCCCGCAGCGCGAACAGGCCATCGAGAAGGGCGAGCTGATAACCGCCGTCGAGATACCGGCGCGGCCGAGGCCGCTCAAGTCGGGCTATCTGAAGGTGCGCGACCGGCAGTCGTACGAATTCGCCCTGACCTCCGCGGCCGTCGCCCTGCATGTGCGCGGCGGGGTGATCCGGGAGGCGAAGGTCGCCGCCGGAGGCGTGGGCACCGTGCCCTGGAAGCTGTCCGCCGTCGAGCGGCACCTCATAGGGGAGCGGCCCTCCGAGGGCCTGTGGGAGGCCGCCGCCCGGCGGGCCGCCGACGGCGCCCGCCCGCTCCGGCACAACCGGTTCAAGGTCGAGCTGCTCCAGCGGACCGTCGAACGCCAGCTGCGCGTCGTAGGAGGTACGAAGTGAGCCCCCAGCCGCGGTCAGCCGTGGGTGCGCCGCTGTCCCGGGTGGACGGCCGGCTCAAGGTCACCGGCAAGGCCCGCTACGCCGCCGAGCACGACATCGACGGGACGGTGCACGCCGTCATCGTCGACGCCTCCGTCGGACGCGGCCGCATCACCTCCCTCGACACCCGCTCCGCCGAAGCCCACCCGGGTGTGCTGAAGGTGATCCACCACCGCAACGCGCCCGAGCTGCCGTACCGGGACAACGCCGGGTCGAACAACCCGCCCGGGCGCAGGCTCCGGGTCTTCCAGGACGACCGGGTCCGCTTCCACGGCCAGCCGGTCGCCGTCGTCGTCGCCACCACCCTGGAAGCCGCACAGCACGGCGCGAGCCTGGTCGAGATCGGCTACGACGCCGAGCGGCCCTCGACCGATCTGCGCGAGGCCACCCCCGGCACCCCGACTACCTACGCGCGCGGCGACGCCGAGGCCGGACTGCGCGACGCCGCCGTACGGCTGGACCTGACCTACCGGACCGCCCGCAACCACCACAACCCGATGGAGCCCCACGCCACCATCGCCCGCTGGGACGGCGGCAGGCTCACCGTCTGGGACAAGACCCAGTGGGTGGTCGGCACGCAGACCGAACTCGCGGCGGTGTTCGGCCTCGGCATGGACGCGGTGCGGGTCGTCTCACCGTTCGTCGGCGGTGGCTTCGGCTCCGCGCTGCGCTGCTGGCCGCATGTGGTCGTCGCCGCGCTGGCCGCCCGGGAGACGGGGCGTCCGGTCAAGCTCGTCCTGAGCCGCAAGCAGATGTACCTCGGCACGGGCTTTAGGCCGTCGTACGAGTACCGTCTGCGCCTCGGCAGCGACCGGCGCGGCCGGCTGAGCGCCGCGGTCCACGAGATGGACGCCGAGACCTCGTCGTACGAGACGTTCACCGAGGCCGTCCTGGCGGCCGGGCAGATGCTCTACAGCATGCCCCACGTCCGCCAGGCGTACCGGACGGTGCCGCTGGACCTGCCCACGCCGCTGTACATGCGCGGCCCGGGCTTCCAGACGGCCTCCTTCGTCATCGAGTCGGCCATGGACGAGCTGGCGGACCGGCTCGGCGTCGACCCGATCGAGCTGCGCCGCCGCAACGAGCCGTCCGAGGACGAGTCGAACGGGCTGCCGTTCTCCACCCGCCGGCTGCGCGAGTGCTACACGACCGGCGCCCGCGAGTTCGGCTGGGACCGGCGCGCGCAACGGCCCCGCTCGCGGCGCGAGGGCGACTGGCTGATCGGCATGGGCATGGCCGCGGGCGTGTACGACACCGCGCGCATGCCGGCCCAGGCCCGCGCCCGGCTGGACGCCGACGGCACCGCGCGGGTCGAGGCCGCCGCCACCGACATGGGCCCCGGCACCTACACGTCCCAGACCCAGGTCGCCGCCGACGCCCTCGGGCTGACCATGCGTGCGGTCACCTTCCGGCTCGGCGACTCCCTCTTCCCGCCGACCCCGCCGCACGGCGGCTCGATGACCATGGCCAGTGTCGGCTCCGCCGTCCTCGACGCCTGCGACAAGGTCCGGCGGCAGGCCGTCCGACTGGCCGTCGAGGACGAGGAGTCACCGCTGCACGGCGTGCCGGCCGACGAGGTCGAGGTCCGCGGCGGCCGGCTGCACGTACGCGGGAACCCGGCGCGCGGTGAGACGTACCAGCGGCTGCTGACCCGCAACGACCGCGCCCAGCTGGAAGCGGAGGGCTCCTTCGCACCGCCGTCGGGGCCCGAGCGCCACTCCTTCTACGGCTACAACGCGACCTTCGCCGAGGTCGCCGTGGACGCGGCCCTGGGGCTGGTACGGGTGCGGCGCGTGCTCGGGGTGTACGACGCGGGCCGCATCATCAGCCCCAAACTGGCCGACAGCCAGGCGATCGGCGGCATGGTGGGCGGCATCGGCACGGCCCTGCTGGAGCACACCGTCACCGACCACCGCGACGGGCGGATCGTCAACGCCAACCTCGCCGACTACCTCGTGCCCGTCAACGCCGACGTCCCCGACCTCAAGGCGATCTATCTGAACGGTGAGGACCCCGAGGCCGACCCGCTCGGCGTCAAGGGCCTCGGCGAGCTGGTGATGATCGGCGTGGCCCCGGCGATCGCCAACGCGGTGTTCAACGCCACCGGCCGCCGCATCCGCGAACTACCCATCACGGCCGAGGCGTTGCTGTGAGGACGGTGGAGCAGGACCCATGCTGAACATCGCGGACACCCTGCACCGCTGGTGCCGTGAGACCCGCCCCTTCGCCCTGGCCACCGTCGTCGACGTACACGGCAGCGCACCCCTGCCGGCCGGCACGTCGGTCGCGGTGGCCCCGGACGGGACCGCCGTCGGCAGCGTCTCGGGCGGCTGCGTCGAGGGGGAGGTGTACGAGCTGTGCCGCCAGGTGCTGCACGAGGACGGCCGTCCCCGGCGCGCCCGGTTCGGCTACTCCGACGACGACGCCTTCGCCGTCGGCCTGACCTGCGGCGGCGAACTCGACGTCCTCGTCCAGCGCGTCGATCCCGCGACTGAGCCGCACCTGGCCGCCGTCTTCGCGGACGTCGTGGCGGGGCGGCCCGCCGCCGTCGCCCAGATCGTCGACGGGCCGGAAGAACTGCTCGGCCGGACCGTGTACGCCGACGCGGCCGGAGGCACACATCACGGCACCCGTCAGGGACCGTTGACCGGTGCGCTGCGGCGGGAGGTCGGCGCACAGGCGCACGCGCTGCTCCGAGCGGGACGCACCGCCCGGGCGGCCGTCGGCGGGGAATACGACGGATGTCCGGAACGGCTGTCCCTCCTCGTCCACGTCCACGCGTCCCGGCCCCGCATGCTGGTCTTCGGCGCGGTCGACTTCGCCGACGCCCTCAGCCGGGCCGCCCGCTTCCTCGGCTACCGGGTCACCGTCTGCGACGCCCGCCCCGTCTTCGCCACCACCGCGCGCTTCCCGCACGCGGACGAGGTCGTGGCCGACTGGCCCCACCGCTACCTGGCCCGGACCGAGGTGGATCAACGCACCGCCGTCTGCGTCCTCACCCACGACGCCAAGTTCGACATCCCGCTGCTGGGGCTCGCCCTCGGCCTGCCCGTCGGATACATCGGCGCGATGGGATCCCGGCGCACCCACGACGAACGCCTGCGGCTTCTGAGCGAAGCCGGGGTGTCCGAGGAACGACTGGCGCGGCTGCGCTCCCCGATCGGCCTCGATCTCGGCGCGCGGACGCCCGAGGAGACCGCCGTCTCCATCGTGGCGGAGATCATCGCCGACGCCCACCAGGGGTCGGGCCTGCCCCTGACCGGGGGCACGGGCGCGATCCATCGCCCGTCCGCACAGGCCCAGTTGGTCGGGGCGGTGCCGTCAGCCGGGCGGTTGTGACGCCGACAGGTTCTGGTCGGTGGCCCAGGAGGCGAGGATGCGCAGGCGCTCATGGGTCGGGGCGCCGGGCGCCGCGGTCCAGACGGTCAGGTGCTGGTCGGGATCGGTGTTGGCGGTGAGGGTGTCCCAGTCGAGGACGAGTTCGCCGACGACCGGATGATCGAGGGTCTTGGTGCCGACGGTGCGGGCGGCGACGCGGTGGTCGCCCCACCACTGGGCGAACTGCTTGTCCCGCAGGGACAGTTCGCCGACCAGCTCGATCAGGCGCGGGTCCTCGGGATACTTCGCGGCCTCCATCCGCAATTGGGCCACGGAGATGTGCGCGGAGGTCTCCCAGTCGGCGTACAGGGTGCGCATGGCCGGGTCCGTGAAGATGATCCGCGGGTAGTTGCGGTGCTTCTCCGGGATGCGGGAGAAGTCGGTGACCAGGGCGGCGGCCAGCGCGTTCCAGGCGAGGATGTCCCCGCGCCGGCCCTGCACGATGGCCGGGGTGGCGGTGAGGTCGTCCAGGACCCGCTGCAGTTGCGGCTGGACCGTCTGCCGGCCGCGGTGCCGGGTGCGGGTGGTGGTCTTGCCCGCGAGCTGGAAGAGGTAGCCCCGCTCGTCGTCGTCCAGGTGGAGGACCCGGGCGAGGACGTCCAGCACGGGCGCCGACGCCTGCATACGGCCCTGTTCGAGACGGGTGTAGTAGTCGGTGCTGATGCTGGCGAGCTGGGCGACCTCCTCGCGGCGCAGCCCGGCCACCCGGCGGGGCCTGCCGCTCTCGGGCAGGCCGACCGTGCGGGGGCTCAGCTCCGAGCGGCGCTTCTTGAGGAATTCTCCCAGCTCATTGAGGGGAACGTTGCCGGTCATGCTTCCCAGAATGACATCGATCGCGCCCGGGAAGGGGGGAGGAATCACTCCCAGGATGTTCCCCTCCCAGGATGGATTTCTCCGCTTTTCGCCCGCGCCCCGCGGTGTCAGGCTCGACCGTGAGGAGCCGTGCCCGACCCCGGCTGCGGCACGCAGATCCTCGCGGCAAGGAAGGTCCACCCATGCGCGGAGCAGTCATCCACTCCCCCGGCGACGTGCGCTTCGAGGAGCTCGGCAGCGAGGTCAAAGGTCACGTCGGCCAGGCCGGGAGGATTCGTCGTCGGCGTGTTCCCAACGCCAACCTCACCGGCGGTATCGGCGCCGATCCCGTGCTGGAGTGCGTCGGCACCCCCGAGGCCATGCGGCAGGCCCTGCGCTCCGCCCGGCCCGGCGGCAACGTCGGCTTCGTCGGCGTACCGCACGAGGTCCGGGTCGACGGCGAGGAGCTGTTCATCTGCCATATCGGCCTGCGCGGCGGCCCCGCCCCCGCGCGCCGCTATCTGCCCGACCTGATCGACCGGGTCCTCTCCGGCCGGATCGACCCGGGCAGGGTCTTCGACCTCACCCTGCCTCTGGGACAGGTCGCCGAGGGGTACAGGGCGATGGACGAGCGCCGTCCCATCAAGGCCCTCCTCAAGCCCTGACCCGTACGCCCCACCGAAGGACTCGACGTGACCACCTTTGCCCTCGTCGGCGCCGGACCCGGCCTCGGACTCGCCACCGCCCGCCGCTTCGGAACCGCCGGCCACACCGTCGCCCTCGTCTCCCGCGACGCCCGGAAGCTGGAGGAGCTGACCGCCGAACTTGCCCGCGACGGCATCGAGGCCCGCGGCTTCGCCGCCGACGTGCTGGACCCCGCTTCCCTCACCAGGGCCCTTCGGGAGGCCTCCGAAAGCCTGGGTCCCATCGAGATCCTCCAGTACAGCCCCGTGCCCCGGGCCGACTTCATGAAGCCGGTCCTCGACACGAGTGCCGACGATCTCGAAGCGCCCCTGTCCTTCTCCGTCAAGGGACCCGTGACAGCGGTGAACGCCGTCCTGCCCGGCATGCGCGCCCTCGGGCGCGGCACCCTGCTGTTCGTCAACGGCGGCAGCGCCGTACGCCCCCACCCCGGCCGGGCCGGCACCTCGATCGCCTTCGCCGCGGAGAGCGCCTACGCGCGCATGCTGCACGACGCGCTCGCCCCGGAGAACATCCACGCGGCCCAGCTGATCATCCCGGGCGCGATCCGGCCCGACGCCGAGCACAGCAGCCCCGAGGTCCTGGCCCGGCGCCTGTACGACCTCCACGCGGAGCGCGACGGTTTCCGGCACTATGCCGAGCCGCTGCCCGACTGAGCTCCCGGACGGCATCCATGACCTCGGCCGCCCTCGCCCGGGCCGTACCGGCCGCCGCTCTGCTCCTGGCCGTGACCGCCTGCGCCCAGGACCCGCAGCCGTCGTCCCGGCCCGCGCCGCCCGCATCGCAGGAACGAACAGCGACGGGCCCGGCACCCACCCATCCCTCCGGCAGGACCAGCACCGTGAACATCCGGCTCATCCTCGACGGCCACCCGGTCGACGCCACCCTCAACGACAGTGCCACCGCCCGCGACCTCGCCGCCCTGCTCCCGCTCAGCCTCGATCTCGAGGACTTTCACCGCACCGAACGGATCGCCTATCCGCCGCGCGAGCTGGACACCGCCGGCGCGCCCGACGCGGCCCGGCCCCAGGCCGGTGACCTGGCCTACTACGCACCCTGGGGCAATCTGGCCCTCTTCTACCGCGACGGCGACTCGCCCTCGACCGGACTGGTCCTCCTCGGCAAGGTCGCCGACCGCCACACCGAAAGGCTCGCCACCGCCGAGCACGTGACCATCGAAGCCGCCCCCTGACCGGCCCTCGACGGGAGAACGGGAGAACGGGAGAAATACCGCATGAACCCCACCTACGACTTCAGTGGCCAGGTCGCCCTCGTCACCGGTGCCGGCTCCGGCATGGGCCTGGCCACCGCCCGCGCCTTCACGCAGTCCGGTGCCGCCGTCGCCCTCACCGACGTGGACGAAGCCGCGCTCGACGCTGCCGTGAAGGAGCTCACGGAGGGCGGCCACCAGGTCCTCGCCCTCCCCTGCGACGTCACCGACGAGGACCAGGTCGCCGCGGCGGTCGACCGCACCGTCGAGACCTTCGGCCGACTGGACATGGCCTACAACAACGCCGGTGTCCAGATCCCGCCGAGCGACGCGGCCGACGAACCCGCCGAACGGTTCGACCGCGTCAACGCCATCAACCTGCGCGGTGTCTGGGCGTGCATGAAGCACGAGCTGCGGCACATGCGCACCCGGGGCAGCGGAGCCATCGTCAACTGCTCCTCCCTCGGCGGCCTCGTCGGCCTGCCCGGCCGGGCGTCCTACCACGCCTCCAAGCACGGCGTCATCGGCCTGACCACCAGCGCCGCCCTCGAGTACGCCCCGCGCGGCATCCGCGTCAACGCCGTCTGCCCCGGCACCATCGACACCCCCATGGTCAGCGACATGATCGCCAAGGGAGAGCTCGACCGGGCCGAAGCCGAGGCCAACCAGCCCATCAACCGGCTCGGCACCGCCGACGAGATCGCCCAGGCCGTGCTGTGGCTGTGCAGCCCGGGAGCCGGTTTCGTCGTCGGCGTCGCCCTTCCCGTCGACGGCGGCTACGTCGCCCGCTGACCGGCCCTCGCCGCTACAGGTACGGGACGACCTGCGCGCGGCGGTCCAGCGGCAGGTCGAGGAGTCGGTGGCGGCCGGAGCCCGCCTGCTGACCGGGGGCGAGCCGGTGCCGGGCGACGGCTTCTTCTACCGGCCCACCGTGCTGGCCGGCACCGGACCGGGCATGGCCGCCTTCGACGAGGAGACCTTCGGCCCGCTGGCGGCCCTGGCCGTCGCCCGCGACGACGAGGACGCCGTCCGGCTGGCGAACGCCACGGACTACGGCCTCGGCCTGAGCGTGTGGACCGCCGACACGGCCCGCGGCATCGACGTGGCCCGCCGCGTCACCAGCGGCGCGGCGTTCGTCAACGCCGTCGTCGCCTCCGATCCCCGCCTGCCGTTCGGCGGCACCAAACGCAGGGGCTACGGCCGGGAGCTGGCCGCCGCCGGCATCCGCGAGTTCACCAACACACGCACCTACTGGGTCAGTCCGTTCGTGCAGGCGGCGCCCGGTTCGGGGGTCTGCGAGCCCTGAACGTACTTGGTCAGGAACTGCTCGACTCGCGGGTCCGATGCCTTGTCCACGGTGAGCTGGTAGCCCCAGGCCGAGAGCATGATCGTCCCGGACTGGTCGTCGACCGGACTCATCAGCGTGTAGGGGGTCTTGGAGACCTTGTCAGCGAGCGCCTTGATGTCGGCGTCGGCGGCCTTGTCGTTGTACGTCACCCAGACCGCCCCGTGTTCGAGGGAGTGGACGGCGTTCTCCTTGCCTATGGCCTTGGTGTAGACGGTGCCGTCGCAGGTCATCCAGGCCTGGCTGTGGTCGCCGCCGACGGGCGGGTTCATCGGGTAGTCGACGGCGGCCTGGACGTGGTCGCGGCCGAGCTTCTTCGCGTTCCAGGTCTTCTCACCGCGTACGGGCTTCTTCGCGGCGGCGGCCTGCTGCTCGTCCTTCTCGTCGGCCTTGTTCAGGGCGTAGGCGCCGAAGCCGGCCAGTCCGGCGACGATGACGGTGCTGAGCGTGATGGTGATGACGCGGTTGCGGCGCTCGCGGGCTCTTTCGGCTCGGCGCATCTCCTCGATCCGGGCCTTGCGGGAATCTGCGGCGGCCTTCTTGCTGGTCTTGCCCATGGCTGGGTGTCCTTCTTCCTTCACGCCGTACGGCGGTAGCTGCGGGGATGGCAGGGATGTCTCAGGGCGCCGCGCGCTCGCATGGGCGCCCGGCGTCATGGCATCCGGCTCAGGTCCGCAGCACCTGAAGGACGTGCAGGTCGGGAGCGTCGCTCGCGGGAGGAGGCTGGGCGAGGAGCGCGGGGGTGCCCTGCCGCCTGGGGAGATCCGGCATGCGGGGCAGCAGCGCCGGCATCGGTTGTACGGGGGCCGCGAGCACCCCCGCCGCCGGGTGTACGGCCGGAGCGCAGCAGGCGTCGCCGGTGGGGCAGTCGTCCAGATGCACGGCCGCCACGGTGTGATGCCCGGACCGGTGGTCGCCGCCGCCGTGTTCCGCGTGCCCCAGGCACATCACGATTGCCGCGAGCAGGACGGCGAGGACAGGACACTTCATCACGGTGATGTTAAGCGGTTTCTGGGAGTGCCGGGGCGGTCAGTCGCCGAGCCTGTCCTCGATGAGCCTCTTGAACTCCTGGTAGGAGGCAGGAGGTTGAACCCTGCTTCCGTCGACGAGGAAGGTCGGGGTGCCCTGGACGCCCAGGCCGAGTCCGTCGCGCTGGTCGGCCTGAATCCGTCCGGCCGTCTCCGGATCGGCGAAGTCGGCGTCGAACTTCTTCATGTCCAGGCCGAGTTCCTTCGCGTAGCCGCGGAAGACGGGCGCCTTCCACTCCTGCGACTCGCCCCACTCCTTCTGCGTGGTGAAGAGCTTGGTGTACATCGCCTCGAACCTGCCCTGGCGGGCGGCGGCCTCGGCGGCGCGTGCGGCCGGCTCGGCGTTGCGGTGTCCGGGCATGGGGAAGTAGCGGGCGACGAAGGTGACCCGGTCGCCGTACTCCTCACGCAGCCGCTCCACGACGGGGTAGTACGCCCCGCACGCCTCGCACTCGAAGTCGAGGAACTCGACGATGGTGAGCTCGCTCCGCTCCGGCGCGGTCAGCCGGTGGCTGGAGCCCCGGACGGGCAGCGCCTCGGCGGCGGGCCGCACGTCCGTCCCGGCGCTGCCGCGGCCGTCGGGCCGCAGCAGCAGGTAGGAGCCAAGGGCCATGGCGAAACCGGTGACCAGGACGGCGGCGATGATCAGGTGCTTGTACAGCTTCTTCATGATTCCTCGGTGGGAGTGACGGCCCCGGCCGGCCGTCGTCCCCGCCGCGTGCCCGTCAGGGCAGGCAGGGACCACCGATCGGCATCGGCCGGAGAAGGGGCGGGACGAACGGACCGCGCCCGTGACGCGGGGGCGCCCTGCCCTCGTTCAGCCGCACCAGCAGCGCCGACACCGGCGGAGCCGCGCTCTCGCGCACCGCGGCCCGAGGGCCGTTGCCGTGGCGGCGGCCGAGCAGCGGCCACAGGAACAGCAGCAGACGTCGTACGACGGCCCAGAGCGTCCCGCTCCGCCACAGCAGCCGCTCGGTGAGGCCCAGCAGACGGGCGGCGAGCAGCAGCGTGACCGCGTGACCGGCCTGCGTCACCGGAGCACACCCGCCGGGCAGCAAGTACGCGGCGTGACAGGCCAGTTGCGCGGCGGCGAGCACCGCGAGCATCTGGGTGTCCGTCAGTCTCCGCCGCGTCAGCACCGTCGCGCCCGGCACCGCAACCGCGGCCGCCCCGGCCACGATGATCCACCGAGGGGCGTGGCACTGCGCCAGCACGTGCCCGGCCTGCGGCAGCAGCACACACAGCGCGGCGAGCACACCCGCCGTGATCCCACGCGGCACACCGGACGCCGGGGAGGCGAGTCCTCGCGGGCGGTACGGTCGCATCAGGTCCGGGCCTTCGGAAGCCGTCCGGGACCGGACGGACGGGTGGGCGTCAGGCTGCGAGGGCTCGGTGCCCCGCACATGTCTCGGCAGCGTACCGGGCGACGGCCGGCGCTCCCGCGGCGCCCGCCCCTACAGCCAGTCGTGCTCCCGCGCGTAGCGGGCCGCTTCGTGCCGGGTCCGGGTCTGGGTCTTCTGCATGGCGTTCGAGAGGTAGTTGCGTACGGTGCCTTCCGCCAGGTGGAGGCGGGCGGCGATGTCGGCGACGGGATAGCCGTCGCGGGTGACGCGCAGGACGTCGATCTCCCGGTCGGTGAGGGGGCAGTCGTCGACGACGGCGAGCGCGGAGACGTCCGGGTCGATCCAGCGCTTTCCGGCGTGCAGCGTGTTGATGACCGCCGTGATGTGCGCGGGTTCCGCCGACTTGCTGACGAAGCCCTGGACTCCCAGTTTCAGGGCCCTGCGGAGCACTCCGGGCCTGGCATGGCGGGTCAGCATGAGGATCACCTGCTCCGGCCGGGCGCGGCGGATCTCCGCGACGGCGCCCAGTCCGTCCACCCCGGGCATCTCGAGATCGATGACGAGCACGTCGGGCCGGTGCCGGAGCGTGGCCCGTACCGCCGATTCGCCGTCCTGTGCTTCGGCGAGCACGGTGATCTCGCCTTCGAGGCTCAGCAACGCCGCCAGCGCCTTGCGGAGCAGCGCCTCGTCGTCGGCGAGCACCACGGTGGTCATCGGTCGGTCCTCCCGTTCGAAAAGGCCGCGGCCGTGAGGAAGCGCCCGTCCGTCCGCTCCACCGTCAGCTCCCCTCCGTTGTCGCCCACGCGCTCCCTGAGGGTGGACAGTCCGCTGAGCCCGGAGAGCGGAGCCGTCCCCGCGCCGTCGTTGACGATGGTGATGCCCGACTCCGCGAGGGTGATCCGCACCTGGGTGGCCTGCGCGTGGCGCAGGATGTTGGTCGTCGTCTCCCGAAGGACCTGCCCGAGCAGCTCGTTGACCCGCTCGTCGACGTCGGCCTCACGGTCGACCCGCACGCGGATGCCCGCGGCTTCGAAGAGGTTCTTCGCGTTCTCCAGCTCCACGGACAGATTGAGCCGCCGCTGCGCGTACGCCAGCTCCTTGGTCTGGGTGATGGTGTCGCCGACCAGGGCGCGCACCTCCCGCAGTTCCTCCTCCACCCGCCCGATGTCACTGCGCACCAGCTTCTCGGCCAGCGCGATCTTCAGCTTCACCACATGCAGCGTGTGGCCCTGGATGTCGTGCAGATCACTGGCGAAACGCACCCGTTCCCGGACGACGGCCAGCTCCGCTTCGCGTTCCCGTGACTGCTCCAGTTCCTCGACGAGGTCGTAGAAGACCTGCCCGGCGAACATGCTGCCGGTCACCACGACCGTGACGCCCACCGGGATGAGGACGTAGAGGATCAGGACCTCCGCCACATCCGCCGGCGCGACCAGCAGCCGGGCCGCGCCCACGGCGGCGACGAAGACGATCAGCCCGACGGCGGCCAGAATGCGGTGGCGCGGCAGCTTGGGCGCGTACAGGGGGCCCAGGACGGAGATGCCGTAGAACGCCGTATGGCCGCCCACCACCAGCACTCCGGCGATCCACACCAGCGCGGTGACGATCAGGCACGGCAGGACCACCCGTGGGATGCCGCTCGCCGTCCACCGCGCGGAGGCGACCAGCGCCGCGCCCACGCCCAGGCTCAGGATGACGGCGTCCCACCACGTCCGGGCGTCGACGGCGACCAGCAGTGCCCCCGAGGAGACGGTCACCGTGACCATCGTCCTGACGTTCAGCCGGCGCAGCCGTTCCCGTGTGCCCTCACGGTCCGGCGGCCTCACCGGCGAGTCCGCACGCTGAGCAGCGGGATCGCCGAGGCGCTCGCCGCGGTGAGGGCCGCGGCCGTCCACATCAGCCACTGGTTGTTCTCGAGCCAGGACTCCATGTCGTCAGGGTAGAGACGGAGGCCGAGGTGGTGGACGAAGAAGACCGCGCAGACCAGGAGGAAGACGGCCGTGTTGGCCGTCAGCAGTATGCGCAGGGGTCTGGTGTCCATGTACGGCGCTCCGGGGTCGAACGGCAGAGTCTCCCCGTAGTGTTCTGCCTGGTCACGGGCGGCACCAGTGACACCGTGTCATGGGTTCACCCCCCGGGATGTCACTCCGCGACGATGACACAACGGCACTGCCGGACAAGCCTGACGGCGGGTGAGATCGACGCATGACCTCGACACCAGTCATCGACGTTGAACGCCTCAACCTCAGCTACGGCGACTTCCACGCCGTGAAGGACCTGTCGTTCCAGGTGCGGCAGGGGGAGCTCTACGCGCTGCTCGGCACGAACGGGGCCGGCAAGACCTCGACCCTGGAGACCGTGGAGGGCCACCGTGCGGCCACCTCGGGCACCGTGCGGGTCTTCGGGCAGAGCCCTCGCGACCGGCGGTCCGTGCGGCCCCGGATGGGCATCATGCTCCAGGAGAGCGGGTTCTCCCCGGACCTGACGGTGAAGGAGTCCGTCCGGATGATCGGAAGGCTCTCCCGGCGCGAGGACAGGGTCGATCGCGTCCTCGGCGTCGTCGGCCTCACGCACAAGGCCGGCACCAAGGTGTCGCAGCTCTCCGGCGGTGAGAAGCGACGTCTGGACTTCGCGACGGCCGTGTACGGGAAGCCTGAGCTGATCTTCCTCGACGAGCCCACCACCGGCCTGGACATCCAGTCCCGGGACGCCCTGTGGGACGCCGTGGACAAGCTGCGCGAGGACGGCTCCACCATCGTGCTCACCACGCACTACCTGGAGGAGGCCCAGGCCCGCGCCGATCGCATCGGGCTCATGCACAAGGGCGCCTTCCACCAGGAGGGGACCGTCGCCGAGCTGACGCGGACCCTGCCGGCCGTCATCCGCTTCTCCCTCCCGGCCGCCGCACCGGCGCTGCCGCTGGGGGCCAGGCGTGAGAGTGACGGACGGGTTCTCGTCGAGACGTTCGGTCTGCAGGAGACCCTCTACGCCCTGCTCGACTGGGCGCACGCGGGCGGGCTGGAGCTGGGGGAACTCGAAGCCGGGCCGACCCGGCTCGACGACGTCTTCCGCGCCATCGGCGACGACTAGCCGCTCGCGCACCCGGTCAGCCCCCTTCGGAACCTCCCAGGAAAAGGCCTTCACCATGCTCTCAATCGCTCTCGGCGAGCTGATCCAGATCTTCCGGAACCGGCTGGTTCTGGTCACCAGTTTCATCATGCCCACGGCGGTCAGCGCGTACTTCATCCGCCAGCACGAGGTCTTCGCGGACCTGGGCAGCCTCGGCTACATCGCGGCGGTGGTGGTGTTCACCGTGGGGGCGTTCGGGCTCTACACGACCACGGTGACGACCCTGGCCTCGCGCCGTCAGAACCTCTTCCTCAAGCGGCTGCGCTCCACCCCCGCGGGCGACGCCGGCATCCTCTCCGGCCTGATGCTCCCGGTCACCGTCCTGGCGCTGGTCCAGGTGGTCGCGATCCTCGCCGTGCTGGCCTCGGTCGCCGGCGAACCGGCCAATGTCCCCCTCCTGGCGGCGGCGGTCCTCTCCACGGTCGTCATGATGCTCGGCCTCGGGCTGGCCACCGCCGGACTGACGAACTCCCCCGAGCACGCCCAGGTGACCACCCTGCCGGTCAGCCTCGGCACCATCGCCGTCGCCAGCTGGGTCGGGATCAGCGGCACCGAGGAACTCACCCTGCTCAAGCGGCTGCTCCCCGGCGGCTCGGCCACGGAGCTGGTCCTCAACGCCTGGAACGGCGGCGTCCCAGTGGCGGACTCGCTGCTCCTGCTGGCGCCCACACTGGGCTGGGTCGTCGTCGCCATCGCCCTGGCGTCCCGCATGTTCCGCTGGGAGCCGCGCCGGTGAGCGGGGAACCAGGGGCCGAAGGCGTTCGCCTCGGACGCGAGCGCACGCGCCCGCTCCAGAAGAGCAACCGTGCGACCTCAGGAGGGCGGGCCGACGGCGTCGGTGTTGTTCTCCAGTGCGCGGATCCCCCGGCTGGCGTTGAAGGCGAAGTCGTCCTTCAGGACGGCGTCGAGCAGTGCGTCCAGATAGCGGGGTCCGGGCGGCGAGTCGCAGTCCGCCGTTCTCCGACTCCAGCCAGGAGGCGAGCGGCGGGTCGATGAGACGCCCGGTCTCACCGACCAGTTCCCCGAACACCTGCTGCATCAGGCGCGTGCGGTCCTGTGCGGCGGTCAGGGCGACCTGGGAGGTGTCGGCAGCTCCTTCCACCGCCCGTTCCAGGCGGGCCGTGACCGCCTCGGTCTCCTCCATCCGCGCGGTCAGCCGCCGGAACCGCACGCCCGCGCCGCCGGGAAGCGTGATGCTGTCGAAGATCCCGCGCAGCCAGGGGACCACGGCGATCACCAGCAAGGTCACCGTCACCGCGTCCAACTCGATGTGCGGCCACACCAGATGGACGACCGCCGCCACGATCGCGACCGCCGCCACGATCGCGATCGCCGTGACCGCCGCGGCCGTGCACCTCCGTCGGCGAGCCTCGCTCCGCGCACCGGCCGCCCCGGGTTCCCCCTCCGCCATGGGCCCAGCGTTCCGGAGTCGCGCGGCTGGGCCGGCCGGTGTGGTCTCCCCCGTCCCAGCACCCCGTTCCAGGCCACCGGCATCTCTGCTGGTCAGACCCTGTTCCAGCGTTCCGGCGTCCCACAATCACCGCCGTCTGTGGCGGGCGGGACGGATCGCGGAACAAGCTGCGGTCGTCCCAGCAGCCCGCTGAGACGACCCACTTCGCACGATGGAGATCTCGATGCGTTCGCGCTTTGCCGCCCGCCCCGCCCGCCTCGCCCTGGCCGCCGTCGCGGCGCTGGCCCTCACCGCCACCGCCACCGCGACCGCCACCGCCACCGCGACCGCCACCGCCGAAAGCCGAGGCAGCACCGCGCGGGCCTGTGTCACCAAGGACCTGACCTTCAAGATCACCACGGAGACGCAGGCGGGTGGCTACTACCTCCTCACCGCCAAGGCCAAGTCGGGCGTCACCTGCTACCTGAAGGGCGTCTTCCCCTCCGCGTCGTTCGGCTCGGCCGCCGACACCGAGGTGGGACCGGCCGAGCACGCCGTCAGCGAGGACGTCGTCCTCTCCGGCTCCGCCAAGGCCTACGCCGGCATCAACCCCAAGACCACCAACAACGACTTCGGCAAGGAGTTCGAGCGGATCCACCTGTCCATCGCGGGCGACGAGGCCAACTCCATCAGCCTGGACCTCCCCGACACCGCCCTGGTCGACAGGCCCGTCGCCACCAACTGGCACGCCGACCCGGCCGACGCCGTCCCGTTCTCCGGCTGACACGCACGACAGGACCGCACCCCGGCCGGCGTACGCACCGTCGGCCGGGGGTGTCCAGGTGACACGGTCATGGATCGCGCGGAGATCGTTTGCGGGTACGGCATGCGAACGGCCGGTGGTCGGCCAGGACGCTCTGGGTTGTGGTGCTCGACGAAGAGGCCTACGTCCGCTCGGCGTTCGGGCGGCGCAGTGCCTGGTACCGCCGGGTCCCGCGGCACGCGGACACGGAGGTGGAGGCGGCCGGGGTCCGGCTGCCCGTCACCCTCCGGCCGGTGGACGACCTCGGGCCTGTCGATCGGCTCCACCCTCTACGCGGTCGACGCCCGGCACCGCATCCAGTGGGGCGGCCCCGCGCACGGCATCACGGGCCTGCACGAGTGGACCTTCACCGAGGGCGGCGACGGCGTCGTGGTCCGCACCCGGGAGTCCTGGTCGGGTGCGCCGGTCGACGCCGGCCGGGACAGCCTCGCCGCCGCGCTGGACGCCTCGCTGAGCAGTCGGCTCAACGCCTGAAGAAAGCGGCGGAGTAGCGCCGTTTTGGGCGAGTTACGTATTCGGTCCTGGTTCGTTCAGCAAGGCATGACCAACACGCGACGCACGCTCGCCGCCCTGGCGCTCGCAGGAGCCGCCCTGACCGCTGCCGGCACAGCTCACGCCGCCGACCCCGGCGACAAGGGCGACCAGACCAAGGGCCAGTCCAGCAGCACTGCCGTGAGCACGAGCGGTGACAATCTCCTCAGCAGGTCCACCAAGGCACTCAACGCAATCAACCCACTCACCAGGATCCTCCCGGTGAACATCAACGACCTTGGCCACTAGACATGTGTCTGCGCGGTAAGGCGTGACACGACTCCGGGCCCCGGGGATCCCATGGGATTCCCGGGGCCGACCCATGCGGTGTCCGGCAACGGGCAGGGGAAGTCGCCGCCAGGACCGTGCGCGTCCCGGCTGATTCAATGAGCACGCGCGGCGACGGCACCCGGCACGGCCCGCTACGGAGGAGTCTTTGTGACACTGCAGGACATCGCGGCACGGCTCGGTTCGCTGCTCCGCGCCGGCGGTCTGTCCGTCAGCACGGCGGAGTCCCTCACCGGCGGCATGCTCGGCGCGACGATCACCGGCACCCCCGGCGCGTCGGACTACTACCGCGGGGGCGCGATCACCTACGCGACGGACTCCAAGGCGTCGGTCCTCTCCGTCGCCGAGACGACTCTCGCCTCCGACGGCCCCGTGAGCCCTGCGACGGCCGAGCAGATGGCCCGCGGTGTACGGGAGTTGTTCGGCAGTTCCCTCGGTGTCTCGACCACCGGCGTCGCCGGCCCCACCGGCCAGGACGGCAAGCCCGTGGGACTCGTCTACATCGGCGTCTCCGACAGCGAGCGCACGGTCAGCCACGAGTTCAGAAGCACCGGCTCGACCCGCGACGAGGTGCGCCGCCAGGCCGTGGAGCGGGCACTGAGCCTGCTGGTCGACCACCTGGACCGGCACCACAACACACCACCCCTGACGTAACCCTGAGACACCCCTCAGGCCTCCCCCATCTGTCCCCCATCCCGCCCCCGATATGTGTCAGAAATCTTTGACAGGTATCAGAGCGCGCTGTCAGCCTTTTCTGACAGGTACGACGGAAAGGGGCCGCGATGCCCGAGGTCCCACCTCCGGCACCGACGGGCGACGAGTTGCTGAAGGTGCTCTCCGCCCTGGGCAACCCGCACCGCTTGCGGATCGTCGCGGCGCTGCTGGAGAGCCGGAACTACGTCAGCGCGCTGGCGCGCGAGATCGGGATGAGCCGTCCGCTGCTGCACATGCACCTCCAGCGGCTGGAGGCGGCCGGACTGGTCGT
Organism: Streptomyces sp. NPDC055506; assembly: GCF_053643595.1. Taxonomy (NCBI): domain Bacteria; kingdom Bacillati; phylum Actinomycetota; class Actinomycetes; order Kitasatosporales; family Streptomycetaceae; genus Streptomyces; species Streptomyces sp. NPDC055506. Next base: position 171,861 of record NZ_JBSHKH010000003.1, read on the forward strand.
CGGCACGCTCGAACTGGGGGAGGACGGCAAGGCGATGAAGTACTTCGACGTCACCCCCTTCTTCTACGAGTTGACCCCCGGCGTCATCGCCCGGGCGTCCGCGACGCTCAGCGAGTCCGAGAAGACCGAGGCCGAGAAAGAGGAAGCGAAGTGAATGGGGAACAGGTGACGCTCGCCGACAGCGCCGACGCCGTGAACGCGCTGGTCGGAGCCGTGGGCGCGGGCGGGCTCTTCACTCTGCTGATCGTGATCGTCTGGCAGACCGCCGCCACCTGGCGGGCCCGGATGCTGGCCGCGCGCGAGCAGCAGTACAAGGACCTCGCGGCCAAGTACGCCCAGCTCCTCGAGGACACCGTGGAACTGCAGCGCCGCACGGCCGAGGAACAGCGGCAGACCCTCGACGAGCTGACGCAGACCCGGCTGTCGGTGTCCTCGATGGAGAAGATGATGCGCGAGATCGAATAGCGCCCCGAAGCGCACTGAGAGACGTACGGCCGGGAGCGGCAACTCCCGGCCGTACAGCGGAAGAACACACCCTCCGGACACACCACCCATACACCACGGCAGGTCGTCACAACCGCAAGCGCCGTGGTGCGGGTCCCATGCGCCCTGGTGCCGGTCGTCGAACGACCGGCGGCGCGCTCCCTATGTAAGGAGACTACTCATGCGTGCGCTGCTCCAGCACGTCGCCCGCGCGCCCGCCGGGCGCCGCGGCAAGTGGCTGGTCCTGGCGGCCTGGCTGATCCTGGCCGTCGTCCTCGGCCCGCTGGCCGGCAAGCTCGGCGACGTCGAGGAATCCGGGCCCAACGCCTTCCTGCCGCGCGGCGCGGAGTCCGCGCTGGTCAACACGGAACTGGAGAAGTTCCGTACGGACACGGTGATGCCGGCCGTCGTCGTGTACACCGGCGACGGGGCGGAAGTCGCGGCGACGGCCGACCGCGACGGCTTCGCGCGGTACGTCCCCGCCGGTCAGGAGGTCTCGCGGCCGATCCCGTCCGAGGACGGCGAGGCCCTGATGACGATCGTCCCGCTGGACAGCGAGGACGGCATCACCGACAAGGTCGACGAGCTGCGTGCGGTGGCCGGCGCCAACGCCCCGCCCGGCGTGGACGTCGAGGTCGGCGGCCCCGCCGGCTCCCTCGCCGACTCGGTGGCGGTCTTCGACGGCCTCGACACGACTCTGCTGCTGGCCACCGGCCTGGTGGTGGCCGTCCTCCTGCTGCTGACCTACCGCAGCCCGGTCCTGTGGCTGCTGCCCCTGGTGTCGGTGGGCTTCGCGGCGGTCCTCACCCAGGTGGTCACTTACCTGCTGGCGAAGCACGCCGGACTCCCGGTCGATCCGCAGAGCGCGGGCGTGCTGATGGTCCTCGTCTTCGGCGTCGGCACGGACTACGCCCTGCTCCTCATCGCCCGCTACCGCGAGGAGCTGCACCGCCACGAGGACCGTCACGAGGCGATGCGGTTCGCGCTGCGCCGCTCCGGCCCGGCGATCCTGGCCTCCGCCGCCACCATCGCCGTCGGCCTGTCCTGCCTGGCGTTCGCCGACATCAACTCCTCCCGCTCGCTGGGGCTGGTGGGCGCGGTGGGCGTCGTCTGCGGCTTCCTCGCCATGGTCACCGTGCTTCCGGCGCTGCTCGTCAGCACGGGCCGCTGGGTGTTCTGGCCCTTCGTCCCGCACCACGGCACACCCGTCCGCAAGCCGCGCACCATCTGGTCCCGGGTCGGGGCCGCGGTCGCCCTGCGCCCCCGCTGGTCGTGGCTGGCGTCGGTCGCCGTCACCGGTGTCCTCGCACTGAGCGCGGCGGGCGTCAGCATGGGCCTGACACAGGCGGAGATGTTCCAGGACAAGCCCGAGTCGGTCGTGGCCCAGGAGAGGATCTCGGCGCACTACCCGTCGGGCGCCTCCGACCCGGCGGACATCGTCACGCGCACCGACCGCACCGCCGAGGTCAGGGCGGCAGCGTCCTCGGTGGCCGGTGTGGCCCGGGTCGAGAACGACACCGCCCGCACACCGGACGGCGAACTCACCACGCTGTCGGTGGTCCTGAAGGACGCCCCGGACAGCCGGGCCGCCAAGGACACGGTCGACGCCCTGCGCGACGCCGTGCACCCCATGAACGCTCTGGTCGGCGGTACGACCGCGGAGGCCCTCGACACCCAGCGGGCCGCCGACCGCGACCTGACGACGGTCGTTCCGATCGTGCTCCTCGTCGTCCTGGGCGTCCTGATCCTCCTGCTGCGGGCGCTGATCGCCCCGCTCCTTCTCCTGGCCACGGTCGTGCTGTCGTACGTCGCGGCCCTCGGCGCCTCGAATCTCCTCTTCGAGCACGTCCTGGACTTCGCGGGCGTCGACTGGTCGATCCCGCTGATGGGCTTCGTGTTCCTGGTGGCCCTCGGCATCGACTACAACATCTTCCTGATGCACCGGGTGAAGGAGGAGACCGGGAGGCTGGGCCATCACCACGGCGTTCTGGAGGGCCTGACCAGCACCGGAGGCGTCATCACCTCGGCGGGCATCGTCCTGGCCGCGACCTTCGCGATCTTCGCCGGCCTGCCGCTGGTGACGATGGCGCAGATGGGCGTCCTGGTCGGTATCGGCGTCCTCTTGGACACCTTCCTCGTCCGCACCGTCCTGGTACCGGCCCTCGCCCTCGACCTGGGCCGCTGGTTCTGGTGGCCGGGCAGCCTCTTCCACACCCTGCCCACCGCACGAACCGCACCAGAGAACGCCCTCTCCCACAAGGTGGCGTGAGCCCACGACGGCTCCTCCTGACGGAAGACAGGGGGAGCCGCCGAGTGTCGGCGCCTGCTCCTGTACGGCGGTCGCGCCCCAGCTGGCGAGCAGCTTCGGCGCGTCCCAGCGGCCAGCGGGGACTCCCACTCCCCCTCTCTGCCCCTGGACGAATTCGCGCGTGGACACCTGTTTGCCGTGCTTGGCCCCTGGCGGAATTGCCTGAGCAGCCGCACCATCACGGACCGCTGGTCAGCATCCGCGAGGACGAGTTCCAGGTCCCGGAGAAGGGCTGACCGGCCGGGAGAGCTGTGGGCGGCCGGGCCCCGCGCGGTGGGCGCGGACGCTGTACCCACCTGGCGCACGGCAGGTGCGGAACGTCACCCGAGCGACGCGTGGTGACACTTCCGCGGGATCGGACGCTGGTCCTCATGGGGCTGTCGAAGCGAACGGGGCGCGTCGGGCGGCACTGGCATTGAACCCGGCGTGAACGAGGACGGTCTTGGGTCAGGAACGGCGATCCCGCCACACACACGTCCTCGACGAGGAACTGGGCGCGGCCGTCGCACGGGCCCAGGACGGCGAGGAGGCCGCGTTCACGGTGCTCTACCGGATCGTGCAGCCGGGCCTGCTCGGCTATCTGCGCGGACTCGTCGGCGAGGACGCGGAGGACGTGGCGTCCGACGCGTGGTTGCAGATCGCCCGGGACCTCGGACGGTTCAAGGGCGACGGGGCCGGTTTCCGCGGCTGGACGGCGACCATCGCCCGGCATCGGGCCCTGGACCATCTGCGCCGCCGGAGCGTGCGCCCCCGGCCGGGGGCGATCGAGCAGGACGTCCTGGACCTGCCCGGCCCGCACAACACGCATGAGCAGGCCCTTGAGTCCCTCTCCACCGAGCGGGCCCTGGACCTGGTGCGCGGGCTGCCGCAGGACCAGGCGGAGGCCGTGCTGCTGCGCGTCATCGTCGGCCTGGACGGCCCCGCTGCCGCGCGCGTCCTCGGCAAGCGCCCCGGTGCGGTCCGTACCGCCACCCACCGGGGGCTGAAACGTCTCGCCCGCCAGCTGGGCGCCCGGCGGGAACCGGAAGAGGGTGTGACGGACGAGACATCCCGGCCGCTGGAGAGTCGACATGAGCCACGACGGCGCCAGTGGACGGGCAGTCCGGCGACACAACCCGGCATGCCGGACACTTCCAACAGAACAGGCAGGAACGGACAACGGACATGGGTGATGTGAGCCGCGACGAAGTCACGGGCCGCCGACGTGTGCCTGTGCATCCCGGCGAGGCCGTGCCCGGCCCGTGGGTCCTGCGGGACGGGACCGCGCTGCCGACGGCCCTGGCCGCCGCCCTGCTCACGGGTGACCCCGGCCCGGAAGCCGAGCAGCGGGCCGTGGCCGCCTTCCGGACCGCCGTTGACGCCGGGACGCCCCCGGCGCGCACCCGGGGCCGTGACGACTGGCGGCCGGCCGCGGAGCGGCGGGCCGGGCGCCCGGTGAAGACGCTGTTCGCCGC
>NZ_JBSHKH010000004.1:0-17160 GCF_053643595.1 Streptomyces sp. NPDC055506
CTGTGGCTGTCCCACATCAACCCCGAGAAGGGGTCAGCGGCTTACGCCCACCTGTTCCAGGGACTTGCGCAGAGGCTCCCAGCCGATGCGACGGGGCAGGCCGCGGTTGCGGGCCTGGGTGAGGGGGCGCCAGAAGCCCGCTTCCAGGAGCGTCTCGGGGGCCACCGCGCCGGCCCGCTCGAGGATCGCCTCGGGGACCTTCTGCGGGTCGGGCACCTTGTACTCGGCCATGATCTCGTCGTACTTCTCGTGCAGGACCCGGTTGTTCGGGTCGGCGCCGAAGACGACCAGTTGGCCGGTGGGTGCGGTGTCCACCTGGATCGTGACCAGGTCGGGGCGGTAGCGCGCCAGCACCTCGGTGATCTTGTAGACGTCACCGGTCCAGGCGTTGGTGTGCCGGTCCCGGGCCGCCTCGTCCACGCTGCGCGGCAGCATGTCGTCGAAGACGATCACGCTGGACCAGTCGGAGTGCTTCTCGACGTTCATGAAGTCGCGCAGGGCGTACTCGAAGATGTGCATGCCGTCGATGAACGACAGATCCAGCGTGGTGCGGCGCCAGTAGCCGATCGGGCTGCGGCCGCGGCGCAGATTGCGCAGCGGGTGACGGCCGCCCTTGAGGTGCTGGAGGGGGTTGTCACGGGCGAAGAAGTCGTCACTGGTGGCCTTCACCAGATGGACGTCGCACTTCAGCTCCGAGACCACCTTGAAGGCGGGGTCGATCGCAATGCTGGGGACGCGGGACAGGCGCAGGCTGCGCCCGTCGTTGACGCCGATCTCCAGGTAGTTGCGATTGGCGCTTACCTTGTGCAGTCCCCGGAGGAACTCATGGCGTTTCACGAAGTGGGACCTTCCTTGCGGATGCGGGGCAGTGCTTCGTGCAGGGCGGAGCGCCAGTCACGCGGCAGGGGCAGGCCGATCTCCTGCCACCGGCCGTGCGCGAGGGCGCTGTACGCCGGGCGGGGCGCGGGCCGGGGGAAGGCCGCGCTGCTGGTGGGGCGCACCCGGTCCGGGTCGGCGCCGAGGAGGGAGAACACCTCGCGGGCCAGCTCGTACCAGGTGGCCTCGCCGGCGTCGGTGGCGTGGAAGACGCCGTGCGCTTCGGAACCGAGCCGTGGTCCGAGGTCGGCGATCCGCTCGGCGACGTCCGCGCTCCAGGTGGGCTGCCCGCGCTGGTCGTCGACGACGTCGAGGGTGTCGCGGCGGGCTTCGAGACCGATCATGGTCCGCACGAAGTTAGTGCCGTGGACCCCATAGAGCCAAGCCGTGCGCACGACCGCGCTCGTCCCGGGCAGTTCCTCCAGCACGGCCCGCTCTCCGGCCAGCTTGGTGCGGCCGTAGGCGGTGCGCGGGGCCGGCGGATGGTCCTCCGGATAGGGGGCGGTCCCGGCTTCGCCGGAGAAGACGTAGTCGGTGGAGACGTGGATCAGCCGGGCGTCGTGCGCCGCGCAGGCCCGGGCCAGCAGCCGCGGTCCGTCGCCGTTGATCTCCAGGGCACGGGCCTCGTCGGTCTCGGCGTCGTCGACCGCCGTGTACGCGGCGCAGTTCACGACGAGGTCGGGGCGGTGCTCCCGCACCGCCGTGCCGACGGCCTCGGGGCGTGTGATGTCCAGGGCGGAGCGGTCCAGGCCCACCACGTCCTCGCCGCGCCGGGTGAGCTCCTCGACGACGTCGCGGCCGAGCATGCCGCCCGCTCCGGTGATCAGCCACCTCATGCGCGCTCCTGGGCGACGCGCCGCTTCAGGGGCTCCCACCAGGCACGGTTGTCGCGGTACCAGGCGACGGTCTCGGCGAGGCCGGTGGTGAAGTCGTGGGCGGGGCGGTAGCCGAGTTCGTCCCGGGCCTTGCTCCAGTCGACGGAGTAGCGCAGGTCGTGGCCCTTACGGTCCTCGACGTACTCCACCCGGTCCCAGTCCGCGCCGCAGGCATCGAGGAGCAGGCCGGTGAGTTCCTTGTTGGTGAGTTCGGTGCCGCCGCCGATGTTGTAGACCTCGCCGGGCCGGCCCTTGGTGCGGACGAGGTCGACGCCCTGGCAGTGGTCGTCGACGTGCAGCCAGTCACGGATGTTGCGGCCCTCGCCGTACAGCGGCACCTTCCTGCCGTCGAGGAGGTTGGTGACGAAGAGCGGGATGACCTTCTCGGGGAACTGGTGCGGTCCGTAGTTGTTGGAGCAGCGGGTGACGCGCACGTCCAGGCCGTGGGTGCGCTGGTAGGCGAGGGCGAGCAGGTCGGAGGAGGCCTTGGAGGCCGAGTACGGCGAGTTCGGCTGCAGCGGGTGGTCCTCCGGCCACGAGCCGGACTCGATGGAGCCGTAGACCTCGTCGGTGGAGACGTGCACGAACGGGCCCACGTCGTAGCGCAGGGCAGCGTCGAGCAGGGTCTGGGTGCCCAGCACGTTGGTGCGGACGAAGTCGGCGGCGCCGGTGATGGAGCGGTCCACATGCGACTCGGCGGCGAAGTGCACGACCTGGTCGGCGCCGGCCATCAGCTTGTCGACGAGTTCGGCGTCGCAGATGTCGCCCTGGACGAACTCCAGCCGGGGGTGGGTCAGTTCGAGGTTGTCGAGGGTGCCGGCGTAGGTGAGCTTGTCCAGCACGGTGATGCGCGGCGCGTCGGGCGCGTCCGAGGCGAGCAGCGCACGGACGTAGCGGGAGCCGATGAACCCGGCGGCACCGGTGACGAGGAGGTTCATGAAGTGATCTGCACCTTGCTGTGGTCTCCGAGGACGAGTCGGTGGGCGCTGGGGACGCTGGGGGCCGGGGTCACCTGGACATGCCGGCCGATCAGCGAGGACTCGATCCGGCCGACGCCCTGGATCGAGGAGTCCCGCAGCACGATGGAGAATTCCAGTTCGCTGTCGGTGATCCGGCAGTTCTCCGCGATCGAGGTGAAGGGACCGACGTAGGAGTCGCTGACGAGGGTTCCCGCGCCGATGACGACGGGCCCGACGATGCGGGAGTTGACGATCCGGGCGCCCTCTTCGACGACCACTCGCCCGATGGTCTGCGAGGCGTCGTCCACCGTGCCGTCGATGCGGCGTTCCATGGCTTCGAGGACCGTGCGGTTGACCTCGAGCATGTCACCGACGTTGCCGGTGTCCTTCCAGTAGCCCTTGATGACCGTGCTGCGCACATCGGCGCGGGAGTCGATCAGGTGCTGGATGGCGTGGGTGATCTCCAGCTCGCCGCGCCAGGACGGTTCGATGGCCCGCACGGCCTCGTGGATCACGGGTGTGAACAGATAGACGCCGACCAGGGCGAGATCGCTCTTGGGCCGGTCGGGTTTCTCCTCCAGGCCGATCACCTGGCCGGACGGGTCGAGTTCGGCGACACCGAAGGCGCGTGGGTCGGCCACGCGCGTGAGCAGGATCTGGGCGTCGGGCCGACTGTCGCGGAACTCGTCGACGAGGTCGGTGATGCCGCCGACGATGAAGTTGTCGCCGAGGTACATCACGAAGTCGTCGTCGCCGAGGTAGTCCTGGGCGATCAGTACCGCGTGGGCCAGCCCGAGGGGCCGCTCCTGGGGGATGTAGGTGACCTTCAGGCCGAACTTCGACCCGTCGCCCACCGCTTCCTCGATCTCCGCGGCCGTGTCCCCGACGATCATTCCCACGTCGGTGATGCCGGCCTCGGCGATCGACTCCAACCCGTAGAAGAGCACAGCCTTGTTGGCCACTGGCACCAGTTGTTTGGCCGACGTGTGTGTGATCGGCCTCAGTCTTGTTCCTGCGCCGCCGGACAGCACGAGAGCCTTCATTCGGTTCACCTTAGTCGCGATCCGGCGGATGTGAACATCACTTCTTTTAGTTGTCGACGCGCGGAGTTACTCGGATGGTCACCGCGCGGTCTCCCGCGGAGCGGTCAGTCCTCGCCCCTGACGATGTTCCACTCCGGACCGGAGTGTGTGATTCCGGGAGTGGTGGCCCGGTTCTCCACGGCGGGGAGGCAGGTCCGCAGCGCGGCCTTGCCGCGCAGTCGGCGTGCCTTCGACCAGCCGGTCTCGGGCCGACGGACGGTGGGCTTGTCACTCAGGTCCATGGACGTCACGACTCATCATCTTCCTTCTGGATCCGCTGCTGTTCGAGTAACCAAAGAGAAACCGAACAAACGCGGTCGTGACGCCCTGGACCGAGGCTGTCAACGCGTCTGCGGGGCAGCGCCGTTCACACCTGTCACGTATTGGGGCGCGCGGCGCTGATGTCGCCCAGCGCGGACTCCGGGTCGCGCTCCATGGCCATGTCGCCAAGGGAGACGATGCCCACGGGGTGGCCGTGCTCGACTACCGGGATACGGCGCACTGAGTGCTCGCGCATCAGCTCCACCGCGTGGACCAGGTCCTCGTCGGGACCGATGGTGACCGGATCGTCACTGCACGCGCCGGCCACGGTGGTCCGCTCCGGATCGGCGCCCTCGCTCACCGACCGGATCACCAGGTCACGGTCGGTGACCAACCCGCGCAGATCGTCGCCGTCCGTCACCAGGACGACGCCGAGGTCCTCGTCGCGCATGATGCGGGCCACCTGGGCGACGGAGGTCTGCGGTTCGACCGTCGCCGGGTCGCCGGTCATGATGTCGCGGACATGCTGAGCCATGACGTGCCTCTTTCCTCGGCTCTTCGGTTCCCCCGTCCGACGTCGTTCCGGGTACCCGGAGCACCCGCCCGGTCACCAGGAACTCGCGCGGGTGTTCAGCGCCCCAGCACGAGCTCCGCCCACACCTGCTTGCCGCCGCTGACCGGCAGTGTCCCCCATGTCGCCGAGACTGCTTCGACGAGGAGGACGCCCCGGCCGCCGGTGGCCTCCCAGCCGATGCTGGTCGGTCTGACCGGGGAACGGGGTGAGGCGTCGGCGACGGCTACGCGCAGGCGGTTGCCGATGAGGGTGAGGTCCATGCGGACCTGGCCGTCGGTGTGGACGAGGGCGTTGGTGACGAGTTCGGAGACGACGAGAAGAGCGGCGTCGAAGTCCTCGGTGACGCCCCAGGAGCGCAGGGTGCGCCGGGCGAAGCGGCGGGCGTGCCCGACCGCCTGCGGCACGCGCCACACCGTCCAGCTCTCCCGCAGCGGGCGCAGCTCCATGCCGTCGTAGCGCAGCAGGAGCACGGCGACGTCGTCGCTGCGCTGGGCGCTGCCGAGAAGGGCGTCGGCGACGAGCCCCAGATCGACGGGGGCCGAGGCGGCCAGCTGGTCGGCGAGGCGTTCCATGCCCTCGTCGATGTCGGAGTCGGGCGTCTCGACGAGACCGTCCGTGACCAGGGCGATCAGGGTTCCGGGCGGGAACCGGAGCGGGCTCATGGGGAAGTCGGCCTGGGTGATCACCCCGAGCGGTGGGCCGCCCTCGGCCTCCGCGATCTCGGTCGTGCCGTCCGGGTAGCGCAGCACCGGCGGCAGGTGCCCGGCGCGCACGCACCAGGCGGAGCCCTCCTCCAGGTCGATGTCGACGTAGGCGCAGGTGGCGAAGAGGTCGCTCTCCATGTCCATGAGGAGCCGGTTGGCGTGGGAGACCACCACGTCCGGCGTGTGCCCTTCGACGGCGTAGGCGCGCAGGGCGGTGCGCATCTGGCCCATCAGGGTGGCGGCGCCGGCGCTGTGGCCCTGGACGTCGCCGATGACGAGGGCGACATGGTGGTCGGGCAGCGGGATGACGTCGTACCAGTCGCCGCCGAGCTCCAGCCCCGCCGTGCTGGGCAGATAGCGGGTGACGGCCTCGGCGCCCGGCAGGCGGGGCAGGCGGCGGGGCAGCAGCTGGCGCTGCAGCATGCCGACGAGTTCGTGCTCGGCGTCGAAGGCGCGGGCCCGCGTCAGGGCCTGTCCTGCAAGGCCGGCGCAGGCGGTGAGCAGGGCGCGTTCGTCGGAGCCGAAGTCGTGCGGTGTGTCCCAGCCGATCAGGCAGGCCCCGGCCATGCGATTGCCGGCGGGCAGCGGAAGGACGGCCAGGCCGCCGGGGCCGACCTCGGCCAGACCGCGTTCCAGGGCGCTGCCCGCGGGCCAGATCCGGGCGCGCCCCTCGCGCAGGGCGGCGGCGAGGGTGGGCATGGCGCGTACGGGCGCGTCGGGCCATTCGGTGCGCCACTCCCGGCGCCACAGCTCGGGCCAGGCCTCAGGTTCGGGCGGGTCGAGGACGGTGACGACGAGCCGGTCGCTCTCCAGTTCGGCGAGTGCGATGCGGTCGGCTCTGAGCGGCCGGCGCAGGGCGGCGACCACGGCCTTGCCGACGTCGCGGACGGTGACGGCGGTGGCCAGCGCGGTGGCCAGGCGCTGGACACGGGCGACGTCGGTGACGTCGGAACGCAGTGTGGAGGCGTCGTCGACGGTGCCCACGAGCCGTGCGGAGTGGCCCACGCCGCCGGGCAGGAGGCGCCCGCGCAGCCGGAGCCACTTCGGCGGTCCGGTGGGCTGGAGCACCCGGAACTCCAGCTCCCGGTCGCCGATGGACATGTGGTCGGCCTCCACCACGGACATCAGCGAGGGCAGGTCCTCCGGCACGGTCATGCCGAGGAGGGTCTCGACCCGGCCGTCGAACTCCTCGGGGTCCAGGCCGAACAGGTCCAGCAGATCGTCGCCGGCCCGGACGCGGCCGGTGTCCATGGCGAGGCTGAACGCGCCGGGCGGCAGCTCACCGCCCTCGGCGGGCGCGGCCGGTGCGGGGAAGGCGACCGCCTCGGAGATGAGGTGCAGGCACGCGCGGTCGTCGGTGTCGAAGCCTTCGGGACGCTCGCAGACGGCGAGGAGACAGCCGCCGCCGTCCCCGTGGACGGGCAGGGCCGTCAGGAAGAAGTCCCGGGACGGCACGCGCCGGGCCTGGACGTGCTCGGCGAGTTCCGCGGGGCCCAGCGAGACGGGGCGTCCGCCACGGTGGGCCTCGGCGACCGGGGACCGCCCGGCGCGCGGATAGCTGTCGCGCAGTCCGTACAGCGTCCTCGGCACCCCGGCCGACTCCACCAGGCGCAGCAGCTCGCCGTCCTGGCTGGGTGTGTACAGGGCGGCGAACGCGGCACCGGCGAAGACGAGTGCCTGTTCGAGGACTCGGTGCACTCTTTCCGGCGATTCCTGATCGGCCGCGATCGCTTTGAGGGCACCTTCGGCACGCAGCGTTCGCGTTCCGCGTTCTCGGGGTTCTCGGGCGCCCTCACTGACCACGTTGGCCATTACAGCGCTTATGCGACACCCGCGCAGCCCCTGTGAGCGTTCCGTGGACCAGCACCGACGCGGGCACTCGAACGGAACCGAACATGTCTTTACCTATGCGTTCCGCACGCTGTTCTCGTGACAGCGGTGACTGTCCCGGCCCGTTGCGTGACTGGAAGGCTCGGTGCCGATCACGGAGGGGGACGCATGGACAAGCGGTACGAGGTGTACGCGCTGGCCGACCGGCACTTCTACGAGACACCGGACCGGCTGGCGCAAGGCGGGCAGGAGGCCTCACAGGGGGCGGCCGCGCACCTCTACGAGACGGCCCGCCGGCCCGTGCCCGAGGGCTGGGAGACGGCCCGGATCGGGGACTGGCTGACGATGACGCCGCCCGGTGCGGACGGCGAGCCCCTCCAGGGTCCCGCGCAGGGCTGGAAGATCCACGCCTCGGCGACCCGCGCGAACGCGGAGAAGATCGCAGGGATCGTCTGGGACTACTGCGTCGAGCGGCGCGTCCCCTTCAAGTTCGTGCCCGGCCCGCACCTGCTGCACCTGCGCAACACCAAGTACGCGCCCCGCGACGGCAGCGGCAAGTTCGTCACCGTCTATCCGGCCGGCGAGGAGCAGCTGCACGAGGTCCTGCGCGAGCTGGGCGCGCTGCTGGAAGGGCTCGAAGGGCCGTACATCCTCACCGATCTTCGCTGGGGCGAGGGTCCGCTGTACGTCCGCTACGGCGCCTTCGCGCGCTCGTTCGTCGTGGACGAGCGGGGCTCGCTGGTGCCGGCGGTGCGCGACGGCGATGGGCAGTTGGTGCCGGACCGGCGGACGCCGTCCTTCCAGGTGCCCGAGTGGGTGACGCTGCCGGCGTTCCTCCAGCCGCATCTCGACGCGCGGAACAACACGACGACGGGCGAGCTGCCGTACCGCATCGAGAAGGCCCTGCACTTCTCCAACGGCGGCGGGGTGTACGTGGGCACCGACACCCGCGACGGCCGCAAGGTCGTCCTCAAGGAGGGCCGGCCGCACGCGGGACTCGCCTCGGACGGGGCCGACGCGGTCGCCCGGCTGGAGCGGGAGAAGCAGGCGCTGGAGCAGGTCGCGGGCACGGGCGTGGTCCCGGAGGTGCGCGACTGGTTCGAGCTCGGCGGCCACCGGTTCCTGGTGATGGACTTCCTTCAGGGCCGTCCGCTCAACTCGTTCTTCGCCGAGCGGCATCCGCTGCTGGCCCAGGATCCCGACGCGGGGGCCGTCGCCTCCTACACGGCGTGGGCGCTGCGCATCCACCGCGAGGTGGAGAAGGCAGTGGCCGCGGTGCACGCGCGCGGCATCGTCTTCAACGACCTGCACGTCTTCAACATCATGGTCGCGCCCGACGAGGAGTCGGTCTTCCTCCTCGACTTCGAGGCGGCGGCCCCGGCCGAGGAGAACGGCCGCCAGGTGGTCGCCCACCCGGGCTTCTTCGCGCCGCCGGACCGCCGGGGCGCCGATGTCGACCGCTATGCGCTGGCCTGTCTGCGACTGGCCCTGTTCCTGCCCGTGACCACGCTGTTCGTGGTCGACCGCGGCAAGGCGGCACATCTGGCCGAGGTGATCTCGCAGGAGTTCCCGGACGTGCCGCGAGGGTTCCTCGACGAGGCCGTCTCGGAGATCACGCGGGAGGTGTCCGGCCGTACGGTGGCCGCTCCCTCCGCGCCGGTGGACCCCGGCGACTGGCCGTACAGCCGTGACTCGATGGTCAAGGCGATCCTCGCCTCGGCCACCCCGGAGCGCGACGACCGGCTCTTCCCGGGCGATGTCGCCCAGTTCTCCGACGGCGGCGGGCTCGGGCTCGCCCACGGCGCCGCCGGGGTGCTGTACGCGCTGGACGCGACCGGCGCCGAGCGGTACGAGGAGGGCGAGCGCTGGCTGCTCACCCGGACGGCACCGGCACCGGTCGGTACGCCGCTCGGCCTGTACGAGGGGCTCGCGGGCGTCGCCCTGGTCCTGGACCGGCTCGGGCACCGGCAGCGGGCGCTGGACCTGGTCGAGGGCATCCTCGCCGAGCGGTGGCAGAACCTCTCCTCGGACCTGCACGGCGGACTGGCGGGACTGGGGCTCGTCCTGGGGCGGCTGGCCGAGACGACCGGCGAGACGGAGCTGCGCGAGCGGGCCGACGAGGCCGCGCGGATCCTCGTGCAGCGGCTCACCGAGCCGCCCCCGGCCACGCCCAAACGGCGCGCCGGACTCCTCCGGGGCGCGAGCGGTCCCGCGCTGCTCATGCTGCGGCAGTACGAGTGGACCGGCAAAGCGGGATGGCTGGACGCCGCGGCCATCGCCCTGCGCCGGGACCTGGAGTCCTGCGCGACCCGCGAGGGCGGGGCGCTGGAGGTCGACGAGGGCTGGCGGACCCTGCCCTACCTCGGCGACGGCAGCGCGGGACTCGGCATGGTCCTCGACGACCTCGTGGCCCACGCCCCGGACCTCGCCGCGGAGTTCGAGCAGGCCCGCTCCGGTGTGCTCACCGCGGCCACCTCACGCTTCTACGCGCAGCCCGGGCTCTTCCAGGGCCGCGCCGGAATGATCCTGCACCTCAGCCGCACGACCACACCGGGCGCGACCGCGGACCGGCTGGCCGGGCAGATCGCCGGGCTCGGCTGGTGCGCCATGGCGTACCAGGGCCAACTGGCCTTCCCCGGCCACCAGATGATGCGGCTGTCCATGGACCTCGCCACCGGAACGGCAGGGTGCCTGCTGGCGCTCGGCACGGCCCTCGACCCGGCGACCGACGCCCACCTGCCGTTCCTCCCGCCGCCGCACCGGCGGCCCCACTGACGCGGTTCCGCGATCCCGCGGAGTCGTGACACCACCCCGTCCCCACGGATGACCACGGACGGACACCCAACGGAAGGACACACCATGGCACTTCTCGACCTGCAGACGATCGAGTCCGAAGAGCGCACGGACTTCGGCGGCAACAGCACGGTGAGCCTGATCTCCTGCATCAGCGCCGCGAGCGTCCTGCTCTGTCTCTGATCGCGTCTGCGGTACGGCACCGGGCGGCCTTCTCCCTTCGGGGACGGGGCCGCCCGGGGTCCCTCCCGTCCCACGAAAGGCCCCCATGAGCACGCGTGGTGACGACGACCCGGCGGCCGGACACGGCCGCACGCTGCTGCGTACGGCCACCCGGTACAGCGGGGCCCGCTGTGTGGCCCTGTGCCTGGTGAGCATCGCCGCGACCGGTGCCGGGCTGCTGCTGCCGGCCGCGCTCGGCCGGGCCCTCGATCTTCTGCTGGCGCAGGCTCCGGCGACCCGCTGGGTGCTCTACTGCGCCGGCCTCGTGCTGCTGCTCGCCCTGCTCGACGCGGCGCAGACCGTCCTCACCGACACCGTCGACGCCCGCACCACCGCGTGGCTGCGCCGCACACTGACCGGGCACGTCCTGGGCGTCGGCCCCCGGGCGGCCGACCGCTTCGGCTCCGGTGACCTCGTCGCGCGTCTGGTCGGCAACGCGGCCGAGGCGGGGACCACGCCCGCGGCCCGGGCGGGGCTCGTGGCGGCGCTGGCCGGCCCGATCGGCGGTGTGGTCGCGCTCGGCCTGATCGACTGGTGGCTCGCGGCCGTCTTCCTCGCCGGAGCCCCCGTCCTCACTCTTCTGCTGCGCGCCGTCTCCCGTGACACCTCGGCGAGCGCCGCCCGGTATCAGCAGGCCCAGGGCCGGATCGCGGCCGCGCTGGCGGAGGCCGTCGAGGGCGTCCGTACCGTCCGGGCGGCGGGTACGGAGGACAAGGAGACCGCCCGTGTGCTGCGGCCGCTGCCCGAGCTGTCCCGGGCCGGACACCGCATGTGGCGGGTGCAGGGGCGGGCCGCCGCGCAGGCAGTCGCCGTGGCGCCGCTGCTGCACCTCGGGGTCGTCGCCGTGGCCGGTGTGCTCCTCACCCGGGACCGGCTGTCGGTGCGGGACGTCCTGGCGGCCTCGCGGTACGCGGTGCTGGCGACGGGCGTCGGCGTCCTGGTCGGCCGGCTCGCGGGCCTGGCCCGGGCCCGGGCGGCGGCCGGGCGTCTCGGGGAGGTCCGGGCCGAGCCCGCGACCGGGTTCGGCGCGCGCCGGCTGCCCAACGGGCCCGGCCGGCTGGAGCTGCGCGGCGTGACGGCCCAGCGGGGCGGACGCACCGTGCTCGACGGAGTGGACCTCGTCGTGCCGGGCGGCACGACACTGGCCGTGGTCGGCCCGTCCGGTGCGGGCAAATCGCTGCTGGCGGCGCTCGCCGGACGGCTGGCCGACCCGGACGAGGGCGAGGTGCTCCTCGACGGGGTGCCGCTGCGCGACCTGCCGCACGCCGACCTGCGCCGCGCCGTCGGCTACGCCTTCGCCCGCCCGGCTCTCCTGGGCGGCACGGTCGGGCAGGCGATCGGCCTCGGCCTGCCGGACCCCTCCCCCGCCCGCGTCCGTGAGGCCGCCCGCACGGCCCTCGCCGACGACTTCGTCCGCCGCCTTCCCGACGGATACGACACGGCCGTCGCCGACGCCCCGCGCTCCGGCGGCGAGTCCCAACGACTCGGCCTCGCCAGGGCGTTCGCCCACGGCGGCCGGCTGCTGATCCTGGACGACGCCCTCTCCAGCCTGGACACGGTGACGGAACGCCACATCACCGACGCCCTCCTCGGCGACGGCCCGGCCGGCACCCGGCTGCTGGTCGCCCACCGCAGCGCGACGGCGGCGTGCGCCGACACGGTGGCCTGGCTGGACGGGGGGCGCGTGCGGGCGGTGGGGCGGCACGAGGAGCTGTGGCGGCTCGCGGAGTACCGGGCGGCGTTCGGGGAGGGCGCGGAATCGGCGAGTACGGGTGCGAGTGCGGAGGGGGGTGTGCCGGCATGACGGGCCGGATCCGTACGCGCGCGGCGTCCCAGGACGGCGGATCACCCGCCGGAACCGGCCTCCCCGCCCGGGGCCTGCGCTTCCTGCTGGCCCGCCGCCGCGTGCTGCTGCGCCTGGTCGCCTGGTCCGTGCTCGAGACCGGGCAGACCTTCCTCATCGGCTACGGCCCTGCCCGCGCCCTGGACGAGGGGTTCCTGCGCGGGCGGGCGGATGTCGGGCTGATCTGGCTGGCGGTGACCGGGGTCGGTGTGCTCGTCGGCGCGTACGGGACCGCGCGGGTGTACGCCGCCGTCGCGGCGCTGGTCGAGCCCCTACGGGACCGGCTCGTGGAGCGGGTCGTCTCCCGCGGGGTGCGGACCGGTGACACGGGTTCGTTGTCGGGGCTCACGCAGCAGGTGGAGATCGCCCGGGACACCTTCGCCGGACTGGTGATGGTCTCCCGCTCCTTCGTGTTCACCGCCGCGGGAGCCCTGGCCGGCCTCTTCGCCCTCGCCCCGCCGCTGCTGCTCGTCGTCGGGCCGCCTCTCGCCGCCGGAGTGGCGCTGTTCGCGGTGACACTGCGGCCGCTGGCCCGGCGGCAGGAGACCTTCCTCGTCGCCGACGAGGCGCTGGCCGGTGAGCTGGGCGCCGTCTGTCCGGGCCTGCGGGACATCACGGCGACCGGCGCGGAGGCGCAGATCGCCGCCGGCACCGGCGAACGGGTCGAGGCGGAACTGCGCGCGGCGCGTGCCCTGGCGCACTGGGGCGTGCTGCGCGTGGCGTCCCTGGCTGTCGGTGGCCAGTTGCCGATCGTGCTGCTGCTCGCCGCCGCCCCGTGGCTCCTGGACCGCGGCGTCACCACGGGCGCCCTGGTCGGTGCCCTGTCCTACGTCACCCAGTCCCTGCTGCCCGCCCTGCGCAACCTGGTCCACGGTCTGGGCACCAGCGGCTCCCGACTGACGGTGGTGCTGCGCAGGCTGGCCCGGGCGGACACCGGCACGCCCACGGCGAAACCGGACCCCGCACGCCCCGCGCCGGAACCCGGCGAGGAATCCGGCGAGGGCTCGCCCCCGGCCCTCTCCCTCACCTCCGCCACCTTCGCCTACGGCCCGGCCAGCACCCCCGTGGTCCAGGACCTCGACCTCACCCTCCCGGCCGGCTCGCACCTGGCCGTCGTCGGCCCCAGCGGCACCGGCAAGTCGACACTCACTGCACTCGTCGCCGGGCTCCTCACGCCGGACCGGGGGACGATCACGGTGGGCGGACACGCCGTGCCCGGGCCTGAGGCGGCCGCCGCCCGCGTGCTCATCCCGCAGGAGGCGTACGTCTTCGACGCCACCCTGGCCGAGAACCTCGCGTACCTGCGGACGGATCCGGTCCCCGAGGAGGAACTGCTCGCGGCGGCGGAGGCGGTCGGCCTCGCCCCACTGGCCGACCGGCTCGGCGGTCTCGGCGCGCGGGTCGACCCGGCGGCCCTGTCGGCCGGCGAACGGCAGCTGGTGGCGCTGACCAGGGCTTATCTGTCGTATGCCCCGCTCGCCCTGCTCGACGAGGCGACCTGCCACCTGGATCCGGAGACGGAGGAGCGCGCGGAGCGGGCCTTCGCCGCGCGGCCGGGCGGAACCCTGGTGGTCGTCGCCCACCGCATCAGCTCGGCCCGCCGCGCCGGGCGGGTGCTGGTCATGGACGGCAGGAGCACGGCGTTCGGCGGTCACGAGGAACTGCTGCGGACCTCGGCGCTCTACCGGGACCTCGTCGGCTCCTGGACGTCCGGCCCGGCCCGGCGGCGGTCAGAGCCAGCCCTGTCCCTGCGAGATACGGATCGCGTCGATGCGGTTGCGGGCCCCGGTCTTGCGGGTGATGGCCGCCATGTAGTTGCGCACGGTCCCATGGGACAGGTGCAGGCTCCCGGCGATCTCCGCGATGGAGGCTCCCTCGGCGGCGAGGGTTAGCACGCTCAGCTCTCTGCGGGTCAGCGGCATCTCGGCGGCTCTGAGGAAACCGAAGCCCAGCGAGTCGTTGACGAAACGTTCCCCCTCAGCAACGCGGCGGATTCCGCGCAGCAGATTCTGCGGCGAGCTCTCCTTGTCGACGTAGCCGAGCGCCCCCGCCTCGACCGCCCGTTTCAGCAGTCCGGGCCTGTTGGCGGTGGCGAGCACGAGTAATCGCGGGCGCGACCGGTCCGGGCCCGGCCGGCACAGCTCGCCCAGCGGCGGGATGCCGTAGGAGTCCGCGCACTCCAGGTCCGCCGCACAGACGTCCGGACACACGGAGCGCACCAGGCCCGAGGCGCCGCGCCACGGCGTGTCGTGCACCGCCAGATCGGGCTCCCCCCGCAGCCACTCCGCCAGCACCGATCTCACCAGACATTCGTCGTGCACCAACAGCACCCGAATCACTGCCGCCCCCCTCGCTCGCCGTACGCCCCCTCGTCGTGTTGAGCGTGTGCCCCATTGTTCGCGACGGTGACCGTGCGTGCGCGCGAAGATCCAGCCATAAGGGTGCGCGGGGGCGCACGCGCGGCGCCCGTACGCCCGGCCGCGCTTCGACTTCGGCGGCATGAGAAACGGCCGTCGGGGTACGCGAGCTCCCTTGATGGAGCCGAAAGACTGTAACCGATGGTAACTGTGGATCGTCCCGGTGTCGCTCGTCGTGCGCGACGGGCCGCCAGGGTGGAGATTTGTTCCTGAGCCCGGTCGCGCGGCCGTGCGAGGAGGTGGTCGGCGTGTCCGAGGGGCAGTCGTCCGCACAGGCGCCGGCAGCCGCCAGGACGCAGGTCGGCCGTCCGCTGCTGTCCCTGGCCCTGGCCTCGATGATGGACGAGGTGCACGCCCACTCCGGCGCGGTGTACCTGATGGCTCCGGACCAGCCGGTGCTGGAGATGGCGGTGATGGCCGGGCTGCCCCGGGCGTTCGCGGCGCCCTGGGAGCGGGTGGGGCTGAGCGCGCCGATCCCGGTCGCGGACGCGGCACGCGAGCGGCGGCTGGTCTGGGTCGGCGGCGAGGAGGAGATGGCCCGCCACTACCCGCGGATCGCCGTGGTGCTGCCCTATCCGTTCGCCCTGGCCGCGGTGCCGGTGGCGACCGAGTCCACCGTCTACGGAGCGGTCTTCGTGACCTGGCCGGGCGGGCATCCGCCAGAGCTGTCCGACCATGAGCGCGAGCATCTGACGGCGGCCTGCGGCCGGCTCGCTGTCCGGCTGGAGCGGGCGGCCGAGCACAGCATCCCGCCGCACCCCGAGACCGACATGCTGGCCTCGCCGCTGGTGGGCGGGATCGCCGGCACGCTCGGCACGGTCGAGGCGGCCCGGATGGTGAGCCGGCTGCCGTACGGGCTGGTGTCGCTGGATCTGCACGGGCGGGTCGGCTTCGTCAACGCGGCGGCGGCCGAGCTGCTGAACGTCCCGGTCAGCCGGCTGCTGGGCACCCAGCTGTGGGCGTCGGTGCCGTGGCTCAACGATCCGGTGTACGAGGACCGTTACCGGGCCGCGCTGATGAGCCAGCACACCACCTCGTTCGTGGCGCTGCGGCCACCCGGTGAGTGGCTGTCGTTCCGGCTGTATCCCAGCACCACGGGCCTCAGTGTCCGGATCACCAGGTCGAAGGCCGTCTCGGAGATGAACCGGGCCGCACCGCCACCCGACGGCAAGCCGTCCCGGCTGGTCACCATGTCGCAGGTGCTGGACCTGGCCAGCGCGCTCACCGAGGCGGTGGGGGTGCAGGACGTGGTGCAGCTGGTCGCGGACGAGATCGCCCCGGCCGTGGGCAGCCAGGCCCTGGTCGTGCTGGGCTCGCGGGCGAACCGGCTGCGCGTGCTCGGGCATCGCGGGTACCGGGACGCGCACGTGGTGGAGCGGTTCGACGGGATGCCGCTCACCGAGCCGATGCCCGGCACGAAGGTGCTGCGGACGGGCGTGCCCGCGTTCTTCGAGTCGCGGGAACAGCTGGAGCGCCTCTATCCGGCACGGCTCGCCACTCCGGACGGGTTCGCGGCCTGGGCCTATCTGCCGCTGATCGCCCAGGGGCGGCCGGTGGGGACGTGCGTGCTCTCCTTCACCGAGCCGCACCCCTTCCCGACGGAGGAGCGGGCGGTGCTGACCAGCCTGGCCGGGCTGATCGCCCAGGCGCTGGAGCGGGCCCTGCTCTACGACGCCAAGCACCGGCTCGCGCACGGCCTCCAGGAGGCGCTGCTGCCGCACTCGCTGCCGTCGCTGCCCGGGATCGAGGCGGCCGGCCGCTATGTGCCGGCCACTCAGGGCATGGACATCGGCGGCGACTTCTACGACCTGGTGCGCACACAGGGGATGGCGGCGGCGGTGATCGGGGACGTGCAGGGACACAACGTCACGGCGGCCGGGCTGATGGGGCAGGTCCGCACCGCGGTGCGCGCGTACACGACCGTGGGCCAGGCGCCCGAGGAGGTCATGCGCAGCACCAACCGGCTGCTGCTCGACCTCGGGGCCGAACTGTTCGCCAGCTGCCTGTATCTGCGGCTCGACCCGGCGCACGGCCGGGCCGTGATGTCCCGGGCGGGTCATCCGCCGCCGCTGCTGAGACGGCCGGACGGGCGGGTGCGCGTCCTGGACCTGGCCGGGGGCCCACTGCTGGGCATCGACGCCTCGGCGGTGTACCCGACGACGGAGGTCGCCCTCGCCCCCGGCTCGCTGCTCGTCCTCTACACCGACGGGCTGGTCGAGTCTCCCGGCACGGACTTCGAGGAGGCCGTCGCGGACCTGGGCCGGCGGCTGGCCGACGCCGGGGACCAGCCGCTGGACGAGCTGGCCGACAGTCTCGTTCATCAGGAGCGGCACCACCGGGACGGGGAGGAACGGCTCGACGACATCGCGCTGTTGCTGCTCAGGGCCGTCGGATAGGGCGGGCCGGGCACGGTACGCGGGCGGGCCGGGCCTCCAGGGGGAGGGCCGGCCCGTCGCACCGCCGGACGGTGCCCGAAACGCCGGTGGGCCGGCCCGGTCCCGCCAGGAAGGGGGCGGTACCGGGCCGGCATCGTCGGACCGGCTCCGACGGTCTCGGATCAGCGGGACTCGGTCAGACCCGAGTTGTCCTGGACGCCCTGCCCGGCGTCCTGACCGGCACCAGCACCGGCACCAGCTCCCGCTTCCTCGCCTCCGGCCTGCTCGCCGGCACCAGCGCCGGCCTCTTCACCAACACCGGCCTCTTCACCGGCACCCGCACCAGCAC